>JAGCRJ010000361.1 GCA_017964745.1 Lachnospiraceae bacterium | reverse complement strand
CTCGTCATTGGCCTCATCGAACCTCTTCTCAAGGACATCCGAAATGCCGGGATTGAGACGGATCTCTTTGGCGTAATCACTGAGGTAATAGATCCTCTTTATGTAATCGCGCTTTCTCGAATAGGGCAGGCTTTCAATCTTAACCTTATAATTCTGCTTGTTGTAAAGCTGCTCGAATGCAAATGATGCCACAAAGGAGATCGCAACGAACAGTATCGAAAGCGGATCCTTGATCAAAAAGAAAACGCCTCTTGTGATGAATACCGTAAGTCCAGAGAGGACACTCTTCACGAAATTGATGACCCTGTCGATCTGATTATCAACTTCGGAGATTGCAAGCACCTGCTCGTTGTAGAACTCGGGATCGTCATAGCAGGCAAGGTCGACGGACCTTGCTTTTTCGTAGAGCATCATCTTGATCTTCTTGCGGATCTTGGGGCTTTCCCTGGGTGTGATGTAATCACCCGCCCAGACGGTGTAGACCATTCCCAGCGTGATAAGCGCAGCAACCAGAAGTATGATGGCTCCGACTTTCCTGAAGGGATATCCGAATTCAGCCGCTTCGATGACATATCCGATGAGGAGCGTGTGCTCGCAGAAAATGGATATCTGTCCTCTTATGGAATCGAGGGACTGGTGAATAACGAACGCGGGCGATGACCTGAACATGAGTCCGAGGAAGTAGAAGTTATTGGAAAAGACCTGCTTTACGGACTGTTTTGTTTTTTCTTTTTCGGGGGACTTTCCGCTCACAGTATCACCTCCTCTTCGTTTTCAAGTGCCAGATAATTCATTGCCTGCTTCTTGTACATCTGTGCGTACTTTCCGTTCGATGCGATCATCTGTGAGTGGGTTCCCTCCTCTATAAGGGTTCCCTTTTCCAGCATGAACACCCTGTCGCAATCCTTGACGGATGAAAGCCTGTGGGAAATGAAAAGCATCGTATGGTCCCTGGCTTCCTTCAGGATGCTCTTAAACAGGTCGTACTCTGCTATGGGGTCGAGTGCGCTGGAAGGCTCGTCGAAGATCTTCATCGGAGTCTCCCTGACAAAGGTTCTCGCAACGGCAACCTTCTGGGTCTCGCCGCCCGAAAGCACGGCACCGTTTTCGTCGAACTCCTTGGTCATGACGGTATCAAGTCCCTCGGGAAGAGCCATTATCCTGTCATAGACGCCCGCCATCTTAAGAGCCCCTACCACCTTGGCATCCTCGTCATCGTAATGCCTTCCCATAAGGATGTTTTCCTTTACGCTCATTCCGAACACCTGGAAATCCTGGAAGGTGGTGGCAAAGATCTCACGGTAAGCCTTGAGGTTGTACTCTTTTATATTCCTGCCGTTATAGAGGATCTCTCCCTCATCGGGATCGTAGAGTCTGAGGAGGAGCTTTATTATCGTGGTCTTGCCCGCTCCGTTATGTCCCACAAGCGCTGCGGTCTCTCCTTTCTTTATTGCAAAGGAAAGATTGTCTATGGTCTTCTTTTCACCGTAGGAAAAGGAAACATTACGGAATTCCAGACTCTCAAAATCCTTGGAAGGAATCTCGCCGTCAAAGTCCTCGGGGATCTTCTCTTCATAATCGAGGAAGCTCCTGAGATTATTGATGAACATTCCGTTTTTGAGGATCTCCATGATATTTTCGAACACTCTTATAAGTATCCATGTCATGGCGACCATAAGGCTCGTCATGATCGTAAGCTGTGCGAGGCTGATGGATCCCGTTACCCTGTTACGGTAGATCGCATAGAACATTACGCCTTCAAATATCACGGTGAACGTGAAGGTGATGCGGAGGAAGCTCAGCGTGCAGTTGGCGAATGCATACTTTATCGAAACCTTTACATTCTTCTCGGTCGCCTCCGCATACTGTTTTCTCATGAGCTCGAAGACCTGCGAAAGCCTGATCTCCTTGGCACCGTCGGGAAGATACATCATCCTGCTGACATAATTTAAGACCTTGTCATTCGGAACCCATCCCTGATATCTCTTATATTCATATTTATTCTTGAGATTTCCGAATATGAAATTACCGATAAGAGGAGAGATTATGAAAAGGATCGCATAATGGTCTATCTCGAACATAAGATAGAAAACAACAACGGCCGCGACTGTACCGACAAGCGCTCCGAACACGCCGCGGATGACAGCGGTGATCTTCGCCTCGGCGCCGTCCATTGCCATCGTGTACCTGTTGTAGAAGTCGGAATCCTCATAGCATCTGAGCTCGACATTCCTGGCCTTGGCATAAAGCTTTTTGTAAATGCCGCCGAAGAGCCTGTTTGTTTCGAGGGGATACACGACATTATCGATATATCCGGTATATATCCTTAATACGCAGAATACTGTTCCGCTTATCAGAATGAATCTGAAGATACGGTCGAATCCGATGTTCTGATCGAGACCGTTAACGATGACGCGCATAAAAACGCCGTCAAAGAAAACCCATTCTCCGTGACCGATAAGCCACAGGAAAAATGAGTGTATGACAATGGCGGGGGATATCCCTGCGGCAAGTTTAAGTGCGAATGCCGCGTTCTTTATCGTAACACCCAGGGACAGCTTGTCTTTGTCTTTTTTCTTAACATTTTCGGACATAAAAACTCCTCACTTTAAAGCCGAATTTCGTTAAGTATAATGGCTTAAAAGTGAGGAGTCAATAAACTGCCGGTTTATAATTTCTACCGGACACGTTTACTGCCACAGCATCGCAGCCGTGCTCATTCGGAAATCTCTCTTCGTTCGATTTCCTCATGTCGGGCTTCGCCCTATAAATGAATAAAAATATCGGCCGCTCTGCGTGCAAGCACGCTCACGACCGATAATTTTATTCATTTGCACGGCTCAGTTTGCGATCACATTCCCATTCCGCCCATTCCGCCTGCGGGCATAGGAGGCTGAGGCTCCTTGATGGTTGATACAACGCTCTCGGTGGTGAGGAGTGTTGATGCAACCGAGGTAGCGTTCTGAAGAGCGCTTCTGGTAACCTTTGCGGGATCGAGGATTCCTGCCTTTACCATATCAACATACTCTTCCTTGAGAGCATCGAAGCCGATACCCTTCTTGGACTCGCGTACCTTGTTAACGATAACGCTTCCGTCAAGTCCTGCGTTAGCGGCGATGTGATAAAGAGGAGCTTCGAGT
>JAGCRJ010000360.1 GCA_017964745.1 Lachnospiraceae bacterium | reverse complement strand
TAACCGAGGCGTGGGAAGGCGTGCATGTATCCGGAACCGAAGATTCCGCATATTACTACAGCACCTACAATGCACCGGATAAGTCCACGACCGATGAGAGCAAGCCCAAGGTAATGATTCTCGGCGGCGGCCCGAACAGAATCGGCCAGGGTATCGAGTTTGACTAGTGCTGCGTACATGCCGCATTCGCACTCAAGAAGCTCGGATATGAGACCGTTATCGTCAACTGTAACCCCGAGACGGTTTCTACCGACTATGATACTTCCGATAAGCTTTACTTCGAGCCCCTCACTCTTGAAGATGTACTCAGCATCTACAGGAAAGAGAAGCCCGTCGGTGTCATTGCACAGTTCGGAGGACAGACTCCTCTCAATCTTGCGGCCGATCTTAAGAAGTACGGCGTAAACATCCTCGGAACAACACCCGAGACAATCGATATGGCTGAAGACAGAGATCTGTTCCGCGATATGATGGACAGACTTGAGATCCCCATGGCAGAATCCGGAATGGCTTCCGATGTCAAGGGAGCAAAGGAGATCGCACACCGTATCGGATATCCCGTAATGGTTCGTCCTTCCTATGTCCTCGGCGGAAGAGGAATGGAAGTTGTCCATGACGACGAGCAGATGGATGTCTACATGGCAGAGGCTGTAGGTGTTACTCCCGACAGACCCATCCTTATCGACAGATTCCTTCACAACGCTACCGAGTGTGAAGCGGATGCTATCAGCGACGGCGAGAATGTATTCGTTCCCGCGGTAATGGAGCATATCGAGCTTGCAGGTATCCACTCCGGCGACTCCGCATGTATCCTTCCTTCCAAGCACCTTACCGAAAAGCAGGTTGCAACCATTAAGGAATACACCAGAAAGATCGCAAAGGAGATGCATGTCGTAGGACTTATGAACATGCAGTATGCGATCGAGGATGATGTTGTATATGTACTCGAAGCAAATCCCAGAGCATCACGTACCGTGCCTCTTGTTTCCAAGGTATGTGACATCAACATGGTAAGGCTCGCAACCCAGATCATGATGAGCTCGATCACAGGCGATCCTTCACCCGTACCCGGACTCAAGGACAGAAGCATTCCTTACTACGGAGTCAAGGAAGCTGTATTCCCCTTCAATATGTTCCCTGAGGTTGACCCTCTTCTCGGACCCGAGATGAGATCCACAGGTGAGGTTCTCGGTATTTCCGAAAGTGTCGGAAAGGCATTCTACAAGGCCGAAGAAGCTACCAAGACAGAGCTTCCTCTTTCCGGAACCGTACTCATAAGCGTTAACCACGACGATAAGCCTTATCTTCTTCCCATCGCACAGAGCTTTGCTGATGATGGATTCAAGATCCTCGCAACCGGCTCCACATATGAGAAGATCGTTGAGGCAGGTATCAAGGCAGAGCGTATCAACAAGATATTCGAGGGACGTCCCAATATCGTTGATGCCATCAAGAACGGCCAGATCGACCTGATCGTCGATACCCCCAGCACCAAGAAGGATGATGTAAGTGACTCATATATCCGTCAGAATGCCATCAAGCATCACGTTCCTTACATCACCACCATTGCCGGAGCAAGAGCTACCGCAGAGGGAATCAAGGCAGAACTTTCCGGAGAAGGCGTTCCCGTACGTTCACTCCAGGAATATCATGCAATGATCAAATAAGATCAGGAATCAATGTAAGACAGATTATTACCGGTGTCCGCTTTTTACAACGAGACACCGGTATGTGTTTTAGGAAAGTTGGAGGTAGCTTATGGAAGAGCAGGAGCTTAACGTATCCGAAGAAGTTGAATACGAAGAAGAGATAAGAGCGCTGATATTAAGCGGCATTTCCGACGAAGAGCTCTCCGAGAAGCTATACGATTATCACGAGAAGGATATCGCGGATGCCGTCGAAGAGCTGGATGAAGATGTAAGAAAGCATGTCTTTGAGGTTATCGGCGAAGAACGTGCCGCGGAGATCGTCGCTTATCTGGGTGATTCCCATGAGATGCTGGCCGAAATGCCTGCGAGCGAAGCAGCTAAACTCCTCGAGAACATGGACTCCGACGATGCTGTCGACATCCTGGAGAACATGGATGACGAGAAGGCCAAGTCCATCGTGGGATTAATGGATGAAGAATCCGGAGACGACATCAAGCTGATCTTTTCATATGACGATGATGAGATCGGTAGCCGAATGACAACCAATTATGTTGTCATCAGGAATAATCTCGATATCAAGGCTGCCATGAAGGAACTGGTCAGGCAGGCCGGCGATAACGACAACATAATGACGATATATGTCACCGATGAAAACGATGCTTTCTACGGTGCAATCGATCTTAAGGATCTGATCGTCGCAAGAGAGACGGAGAGCCTTTCCGATGTGATCATCACATCCTATCCGTACCTGTCCGATCACGAGAAGGTTTCGGAATGTATTGAAAGGATCAAGAGCTATTCGGAGGATTCGATCCCCGTACTGAATGATGAAGGACACATCCTCGGTGTCATCACATCCCAGGACATTGTTGAGGCGGTTGATGACGAACTCGGTGAAGACTATGCAAAACTGGCAGGTCTCTCCGAAGAGGAAGATCTTAACGAGAAGACTTCCGTATCGATCAAGAAGCGTATTCCCTGGCTCATAGCACTCCTTCTTCTGGGAATGCTGACCTCCACACTTGTCGGAGCGTTTGAGGGAGTTATTGCCGCAATACCCGTTGTCATCGCTTTCCAGTCACTGATACTTTCCATGTCGGGAAATGTCGGTACCCAGTCGCTGGCTGTCACCATCAGGGTGATCGCGGATGAAGACCTTACCGTCGGCGATAAGGCAAAGCTCATTCTCAAAGAGAGCAAGGTCGGTTTCGGAAACGGACTTATACTCGGTCTGATATCCGTGCTTGTTGTAGGCATATATATCCATTTTGCAAAGGGAGCGGCATGGAATTATTCCGTTACCGTATCGGTATGCGTGGGCTTTGCAATGCTAGTTGCGATGCTTGTTGCCTCCATTACCGGAACCATCATCCCTCTGTTTTTCAACAAAATAAAAGTGGACCCTGCCGCAGCATCGGGTCCCTTCATTTCAACACTGAACGATATTCTCGGAGTTGCACTTTATTACGGTCTTTGCTGGTTCCTTCTCATCAAGGTATTCGGGATCAGCGGTTAATCCTTCTTTCTCTGTTCGAAGGGCTTCAGACCTTTGGGCGTGCGTTCACTTTCCAGGGAATCGTAATATCTGTAGAGAGTCTGTGTTCCGTTCTCAAGGATGTAATAGTGCCTTATATAAGGAACGAGGAGAACGAGAAGAAGCACCATCAGTGCAGTGAGCGGAAGATAACCCGTGATGCATATTCCCGCAAGGGTGATCATCGTCATCAGCGCAAAGGTCATCGTTACGATCAGATGGATGAGTCTTTCGTGCTGAAAGAATGCGATCTGGAGAGATGCCTGCTGTCTTAAGACTTCAAGCTCTTCGGGAGTGAATTCATTCTTTTCCGCTTTTTCGGAGATCGCCTTCAGGTATGCCATGTAATCGAGAAGTCTTTTTTCCATATGTTTGTCCCCGTATTGTTTTTAAAGATACGGATATTATATCACTTTGAAAAAATGAGCAGTAATCTTTATCCGACAACCGAGATAGCATCCGCTTTTTCAATACCCTACGAAAGCTATTATGCCATGGGTAAAAGAGGTATCATATATGACATAGACAATACCCTTGTCATGCATGGTGCTCCCGCGGACAAAAGAAGCATCGAGCTTTTCGAAAAGCTGAGGTTCATCGGCTTTAAAACCGTTCTTCTTTCCAATAACAAGGAGCCCAGGGTAAAGCCCTTTGCGGACAAGGTCGGCTCTCTCTATGTTTACAGAGCGGGCAAGCCTGCCCTGAAGGGTTACAGAAAAGCGATGGAGCTGATGGGCACGACGCCCGAGACAACGCTTTTTGTCGGAGACCAGATCTTCACGGATGTATGGGGCGCAAACCGAGCGGGGATCGATACGATACTCACCGAGCCCATCGATCCGAGGGAAGAGATACAGATAATACTTAAAAGAAGGCTTGAGTGGTTCGTCTTACGCTCATACCACAGGAAACAGAAAAAAGCTGCGGCAAAGGACCGGAAGTGAAATGAAGGATATAGGCGGAACAACAAAAATCTGCGGACTGATAGGAAATCCCGTGGGACACACGAAATCACCCGCAATGCATAACCTGCTCGCCGAAAAGACAGGCTATGATCTTGCATACGGTGCGTTTCCCGTTCCGGAAGGGAGCCTTGAAGCAGCTGTAAAGGGGGCTTTTGCTCTCGGTATTTTCGGAATGAACGTAACCGTTCCCTATAAGCAGGATGTCATACCTTTTCTGTGTGACATAGATCCTCTCGCAAGGAAGATCGGTTCGGTCAACACGCTTGTAAGATGTGAGAACGGATACAAGGGATACAACACCGATATGCCCGGACTGATGAGGGCGTTTGAAAGTGACGGTGTTGATATAAAGGGTGAGGATATCCTCGTGCTCGGCGCAGGCGGCGTCGCCAGGGCAGTGGTAATGCTCCTCGAAGAAAAGGGAGCAGCGAGCGTGACGATCATCAACAGAAGCGATGACCGCGCGGAGGAACTTGCCCGAAGCGTAAACGCGATATGCGGACGTAATTTCGCAAGACCTCTTTCCATCGGAGATTACGGAAGACTTCCTGACGACAGGAAGTTCATCGTTATCCAGGCAACCAGTGTCGGAATGTATCCCGATATCGAAAAGGCCGTCATAGAAGAGGCGGACTTTTATGAGCGTGTAAAGGTCGGATACGACCTGATCTTCAATCCGAAGAAAACACGCTTTATGGAGCTTTGCGAAAAGGCCGGTGCAAGGGCATATAACGGTTCCAAGATGCTTCTGTATCAGGGAGTCATCGCTTACGAGTACTGGACCGGAATAAACATTTCCGACGACCTTGCAAAGGAAGTATACGAAAAAGTTTTGACCGATGTATAAAAAGCACAAGAAAAACAGTGAATACAGCAAGGGACCCCATCTGATCCTGATAGGATTCATGGGAAGCGGAAAGACCTCGATAGGCAGGGGACTTTCGTATAAGCTCAGAAGGGCTTTCCACGATACCGACAGGATGATAGAAGAAAAAGAGGGCATGAGCATCTCCGAGATCTTCGCTGCAAAGGGTGAGGAAGCATTCAGGCAGATGGAGACCGAGGTCCTCAGGGAGATAAGGGATGACCGCATCGGAAGGATCTATTCCCTCGGCGGCGGAACACCGGTACGCATGGAGAACCAGCCCCTTATCAAGAAGTGCGGAACTGTATGTTACCTCCGCATTACAGCTGAGGAGGTCTACGAAAGACTTAAGGGCGATACCACCAGGCCGCTCCTTCAGTGCGATGATCCGCTATCCAGGATAAGGGACCTTATAGCCAAAAGAGGACCGGCATATGAAAGATGTGCCGATATCATCGTGGATACCGGCAGCATTTCCAGGGAACGGGTAATGGAAAACGTACTTGAAAGATTAAAAGAGCTGGGCTGGGATATCCCGGTCATCGAAAAAACGGAGAAAGAAGACAATGAAGATACTGGTGATCAACGGACCGAACCTTAATTTTCTCGGGATAAGGGAAAAGAATATATACGGCAATCAGGATTATGACTTTCTGGTAAACCTGATAAAGGAGCATGCGGAGAAGATCGGTGCGGATGTCGAGGTGTTCCAGTCCAATCACGAGGGCGCCATCATCGATAAGCTTCAGGAGGCATATTTTGACGGAACCGACGGCATAGTCATCAATCCGGGGGCATATACCCATTACAGCTACGCCATACATGATGCCCTGAAGTCACTCGAAAAGCCTGTGAAGGTAGAGGTTCATATCTCAGATATTCAGTCCAGGGAGGATTTCCGCAAGGTATCCGTAACGGCTCCCGCCTGTGACAAGCAGATCTATGGCAGGGGGCTTGCGGGCTACACCGAAGCAATGGACGTTATCGCCGAAATGAGAAAATAGGTTGAAATCCGAATGCTTTTAATGTAAGATATCTGAGGATTATTTTGGCTGCATAGATATTTAGGAGGTTTTTTTATGATTTCTGCAGGTGACTTCAGAAACGGTATTACCATCGAACTTGATAATTCCGTATATCAGATCATCGATTTCCAGCATGTTAAGCCCGGCAAGGGAGCGGCATTTGTCCGTACCAAGCTTAAGGACATCAAGAACGGTGGCGTGGTTGAGAGAACTTTCCGCCCTACCGAGAAGTGCCCTCAGGCTCATATAGATAGAAAGGATATGCAGTATCTGTACAAGGATGGCGATCTTTACACCTTTATGGATACCGAGACATACGATCAGGTTCAGCTTTCCGACGATCTCGTAGGAGACGCTCTCAAGTTCGTTAAGGAGAACGACATCTGCAAGGTCTGCTCACACAACGGAAACGCATTCTCGATCGAGCCTCCTCTCTTTGTAGAGCTCGAGGTTACCGAGACCGAGCCCGGATTCAAGGGTGACACCGCTACCGGTGCCAACAAGCCCGCTTTCGTAGAGACCGGAGCACAGGTTGCCGTTCCTCTCTTCGTAGAGACCGGAGACAAGATCAAGATCGATACCAGAACCGGAGAGTATCTCTCAAGAGTCTGATCACCTTACATAGCAATGTGATATACAGCCATGCGGATAACGCATGGCTGTTTTATTGTGTGCGATAACCGGTAAACACATTGCTATGAAAGGAAAGATAATGACGATCAAAGAATTTTCGGGAAATATGAAGCAGGCCGTTTCCATGGAGCTCGGAAGCGGTTACAAAGTTGAAGAGGTGTCCGTAGACAAGAACAACGGCGTGACACTTGAAGCTCTACTTATCAAAAAGGAAGGACTTAACCTTTCTCCCACCATCTATCTGAATTCCTATTACGAAAAGCATCTGGGCGGAGAGAACCTGCACGATGTGGCGGGCAGGATGGTAAGAGACTACAGATCCGCACTTCCGGAGGAGGGGATCGATATCAGCTTTTTCCTGGATTATGAACAGGTAAAGGAAAGACTGGCATTTAAGCTCATCTCTTCCGAACTGAACACCGAACTTCTGAACACCGTTCCGCATGTTCCTTTTCTGGATCTGGAGATCACGTTTTATTATTCGGTCGAGACAGACGGGATGGACGGAGGTTCCATTCTCATAAGAAATACCCATATGGAAAGCTGGGGAGTCGGAACCGGGGACCTTATGAGGGATTCGCTTGAAAATGCTCCGAGGATCCTTCCCGGGATCTGCAGGGACATATTCGGAGTGATGGAGAGGATGTGTCCCGAAAAGGCGGACACTCTTACGGATGATATGAAGGATCTCGGGCTTTACGTGATCTCCAATGAACGGCTTACCCTGGGCGCTGCGGTGATGATCTATCCCGGTATGATGGAGAAGGTATCGGATATGCTCGGGGGGAATATTTACATCATTCCCAGCTCAATCCACGAGCTCATAGCGTTATCCGCCAAAACCGAAGCGGATCCGGAGTATCTGAGGGATATGATCAGGCTTGTGAACAGGACGCAGCTGATGCCGCAGGACGTTCTTTCTGATTCTCTGTATTTCTTTGACAGGGAAACGGGTAAGATAACCATAGCCTGACGGAAAAGGGCGCAGAAGGGGGCAAAACTTTACACAAAAGGCCATTTATGATACAATCCCAAAGATTGTAATAAATTTGTAACAACTATTTTTCGTTACAGATTCCATTAAACTTGCAGCCGTAGTCTAATGGATAGAACGAAGGCCTCCGACGCCTTTAATGCAGGTTCGATTCCTGTCGGCTGCATATGGAGAACCAATGAACAAGGATTTATATAACAGAATAGTCCCGTTCGTTAAAAATCATATAAAGGTTCTTGC
>JAGCRJ010000359.1 GCA_017964745.1 Lachnospiraceae bacterium | reverse complement strand
TTATCGTTTCCATCGAGCAGGAGATCGCCGATGAAAACGCACTCGGTGATTTCAAGATATCCAGACAGCAGATCAAGAATCACAGGGATGCTTACAAGCCGCAGTTCGAAGCTCCCGATGCGCATGTTCTTATAGTTGACGACAACACCGCCAACCTCATGGTCGAAAAGAAGCTCCTTCGTTCCACCAGAGTCAGTGTAGATACTGCAGAGAGCGGTAAGGAAGCCCTGGAGCTTACCCTCATCAATCACTATGATGCGATCTTCATGGATCATATGATGCCCGAGATGGACGGCATCGAAACACTGAGACTTATCAGGGAACAGTCGGGCGGAAGATGCGTCGCAACTCCCGTTGTTGTTCTTACCGCTAACGTAGGAAGCGAGAACCAGGCTCTTTACAAGAATGCCGGATTTGATGCGTATCTCGTTAAGCCCGTTGACGGACAGATGCTTGAGCGTACGCTTATGTCAGTTCTTCCCAAGAGCATGGTATCCGCGGAATCATCCGCATATGCCGGAGGAGATGCCGAGGGTATCGTAAAGAGGGGAAGAAGAAGGGTTCCTCTTCTTATCACCACCGACTCTGTATCCGATCTTCCCGAGGAGATCGTTGACCAGATGGAGATCCCCATTCTTCCTTACAAGGTTCATACCGATCATGGTGTGTTCTATGACGGGATTGAAACTGACGGTGATGCGATCACCAGATACATGGACAATGACATCAACGCACTGGCAAAGAGTGAATCTCCCAGTGTTGATGAGTATGAGGCTTTCTTTGCGGACAGGCTCTATGAGGCTCAGCACATACTTCATATCACCATAGCTAAGAATGCCAGTGAAGGATATAAGAACGCCAGCGAGGCAGCAAGGTCATTCTATAACGTCAATGTCGTCGAAGCCGGTCACCTTTCGAGCGGATCCGGTCTCATCGTCATGAAACTCAAAGAGGCTGTTGATTCCGGCATAACCAATCCCGAACAGCTTTCAGCCATCGTTGACAGACTCAGGAAGAAGGTAGTCACAACCTTCATAGTTGACAGTACCGAATATCTCCACCGAAACGGCAGGATGTCCGACAGGGCTTACAGACTATGCAACGCATTCATGGTACATCCCATGCTCCGTCTTAAGAAGAGCACGATGGATGTCGGCGCTATCATGGTCGGAAGCTACGAGAGAGTTGCGGATACATACATAAAGCGTATCTTAAGACATCCGGAGACTATCGATACCGATGTTCTCTTCATTACCTATGTCGGACTCAGGCTTGAGCAGGCCGAGAAGATCCGTGAGAAGGCACTCGCAAGGGTTCCTTTCAAGAAAGTATATCTGCAGAAGGCATCACCCGCCATCGCTTCGAACAGCGGTAACGGAACCTTCGGTCTGATATTTGCAAGGAAATAGTCATGAATCTTAAAGAACTGGAAATTGGCAAGACCGCGACCGTTAGAAAGGTTGGCGGAAGCGGTGCGCTGAGACAGCACTTCCTCGATATGGGACTGATCCCGGGAAGTGATGTCACGGTCATTAAATATGCTCCGATGGGTGATCCGATCGAGCTTATGATATCGGGCTACGAGCTTACGATAAGGCTTGCGGATGCGGAGCAGATAGAGATCGAAAATGTCCGCAAGGCTTCCGGTGAGTCCGGAGAAGCCGGCAGGAAAAACCGTGTGAAGGACATCCCCCACCCCAATATCGGTGAGGAAGCGGACACTCATGACTTCCAGATGGAGCATAAGGGTAAGAAGGTCAATACCGGAAAGCTTACCTTTGCACTCGTAGGTAATCAGAACTGTGGCAAGACCACACTTTTTAATCAGCTGACAGGCTCAAATCAGCATGTCGGCAATTTCCCCGGAGTTACCGTAGACAGAAAAAGCGGATCCATCAAGGGTTATCCCGATACCGAGGTTGTGGATCTCCCCGGTATCTATTCGATGTCCCCATATTCAAGTGAGGAGATCGTATCAAGACAGTTCATCCTCGATGAAAAGCCCACCGCGATAATCAATATCGTCGATGCAACGAATATCGAAAGAAATCTGTATCTTACGATGCAGCTTCTCGAACTTGATATACCGATGGTCATTGCCCTTAACATGATGGACGAGATGGCGGGAAACGGAGGCTCGGTGAAGATTAACCTTTTCGAGCAGCTGATAGAGGTTCCCGTTGTTCCCATCTCCGCAGCCAAGAACCAGGGTATAGATGAGCTTATAAGACATGCGGTTCATATCGCAAAATACGATGAGAAACCCGGACGCAGGGATTTCTGTGACAAGGACGATCACGGCGGAGCGGTACACCGTGCGATCCATGCGGTAATGAGCATGATAGAGGACCACGCGGAAAGTGCGGGGGTTCCCGTGAGATTTGCCGCAAGCAAGATCATCGAAGGGGATCCTCTCATCGCCAAGGCACTCGGCCTGCACAGTAAGGACAGGGAAGCTCTTGAGAGCATTGTTTCCCGTATGGAGGAAGAGCGTGGGCTCGATGCGGCTGCCGCGATGGCAGATATGAGATTTGCTTTTATCAGAAAGCTTTGTGACAGAGCTGTCATAAAGCCTAAGGAGAGTAAGGAGCACGTACGAAGCAGGAAGATGGATGCTTTCTTTACCGGAAAGTGGACCGCCATCCCTGCGTTCATCGTGATAATGGCTCTTGTCTTCTGGCTGACCTTCGGAGTGGTGGGAGCATTTCTTCAGGGACTTCTCGAAACGGGAATAGATTTCCTGACCGGAAGAGTCGATGCTCTGCTTACGACACTGGACATCGCTCCGTCAATTCATTCGCTCGTGATAGATGCGGTCTTTACGGGAGTCGGCTCGGTCCTCAGCTTCCTTCCGATAATCGTTGTTCTGTACTTTTTCCTGTCGATGCTGGAAGACAGCGGATATATGGCGAGAGTTGCATTCTTCATGGATAAGCTCTTAAGAAGACTCGGTCTTTCCGGAAGAAGCATCGTGCCAATGCTGATCGGTTTCGGATGCTCCGTTCCTGCACTGATGTCCACCAGAACGCTTCCGTCCGACAGGGACAGAAAGCT
>JAGCRJ010000358.1 GCA_017964745.1 Lachnospiraceae bacterium | reverse complement strand
GGACTTTTTATCATACTATTTAAACGACCTGTCTTGTGACCACTTAAGAGCATTTATTCTGGTGATAGCTCTCTGAAGAGCCATTTCCTCACGGGACATATCAACGTCATCCGTCTTGCTCTCGAGTCTCTTTTTGGCTCTTTCCATAGCAGCCTTTGCTCTCTCTTCATCGATCTCATCCGGCCACTCGACGGCCTCTGCGAGAACGTTGAACGAATCGGGAAGTATCTCTGCGAATCCTCCGTGAAGAGCGGCGGTCTTGATCTCATCGCCTTCGTGGATGGTGAGGATTCCCGGCTTACAGATAACCGTAAGAGGAATATGTCCGGGATAGCATCCGATCTGGCCCTCTGTCGTATTCATTTCTACCATGTCCGCCTCGCCCTCATAGAAGACTCTTTCGGGTGTGACGATCCTGAGTTTGAATTTTGCCATGAGACTGATGATCTCCTAATTACTTTGCGTTGTAAGCAGCTACTACGTCATCGATAGAACCCTTGCTGAGGAAATAGCTCTCGGGGATGTCGTCATGCTTTCCTTCGAGGATCTCCCTGAAGCTTCTGATGGTCTCTTCGATGGGTACGTACTTTCCTTCGAGTCCGGTGAACTGTCCGGCAACGAAGAAAGGCTGTGACAGGAAACGCTGAACCTTACGTGCTCTGGATACTACGATCTTGTCCTCTTCGGAAAGCTCGTCCATACCGAGGATCGCGATGATGTCCTGAAGTTCCTTGTATCTCTGGAGGATCTCCTGAACTCCGCGCGCGGTCTTGTAGTGCTCCTCACCTACGATCCTGGGATCGAGGATACGGGATGTGGACTCAAGGGGATCTACCGCAGGGTAGATACCGAGCTCAACGATGCTTCTCGAAAGAACGGTGGTAGCATCGAGGTGAGCGAATGTAGTAGCGGGAGCGGGGTCGGTAAGGTCATCCGCAGGAACGTATACAGCCTGTACGGAAGTGATGGATCCGTTCTTGGTGGAGGTTATTCTCTCCTGGAGAGCACCCATCTCGGTCTGGAGTGTGGGCTGATAACCTACGGCTGAAGGCACACGGCCGAGAAGTGCGGAAACCTCGGAACCTGCCTGGGTAAAACGGAATATGTTGTCGATGAAAAGGAGAACGTCCTTTCCACCCTTATCTCTGAAGTACTCTGCCATCGTAAGTCCGGTAAGACCTACTCTCATTCTTGCCCCGGGGGGCTCGTTCATCTGACCGAAGACCATGGTGGTCTTGTCGATAACTCCCGACTCGGTCATCTCGTGATAAAGATCGTTACCTTCACGGGTACGCTCGCCTACACCGGTGAATACGGAATATCCGCCGTGCTCGGTTGCGATGTTTCTGATCAGCTCCTGAATGAGGACGGTCTTTCCTACACCTGCGCCTCCGAAGAGTCCGATCTTACCACCCTTCTGGTAAGGGCAAAGGAGGTCAACGACCTTGATACCGGTCTCGAGAAGCTCGGACTCGGTGGACTGCTCTTCGAATGAGGGAGCGGGTCTGTGGATGGGCTCGTATGAAACTCCTTCGGGAGCGGGCTTGTTATCGATGGGATCACCGAGAACGTTGAATATTCTTCCGAGGGTATTCTCACCTACGGGAACGGATATGGGAGCTCCGGTAGCATAAGCAAACATGCCTCTTACAAGACCGTCGGTGGGGCCCATTGCTATACATCTGACCGTGTCGTCTCCGAGGTGCTGTGCAACCTCTACAACGAGCTTGGATCCGCCTTCAAGGGGAACCCTGATAGCCTCGTTTATCTCAGGAAGCGAACCTTCATCAAATCTGACATCAAGGACAGCTCCGATGATCTGTGTGATCTTTCCTTTATTCTCTGCCATTTTGTTTCCTTTCCTTATCCGTTCAAAGCCTGGGAACCTGCGATGATCTCGGTAAGTTCCTGAGTGATGGAACCCTGACGGGCTCTGTTGTATTTAAGCGTCAGGTCATCGATCATATCCTCGGCATTGCTCGTCGCATTGTCCATGGCCTGCATTCTCGCACCGTTCTCACTGGCAAGTGCCTCGATCAGTGCTCCGTGGATCTGGCCTGCGATATATTTGGGGATGATCATATCCAGTGCTTCTTCATCACCCGGCTCGAAGTTCATTATCGCATCGATCTTGTCGGGCTTTCCGTCATTGTTCTCGTCTATACTGTCAACGGGGAGCAGCTTTACGAGTGTGGGGACGTGAGTCACTGTATTCTTGAAAAATGTATATGCAAGATAAATCTCACCTATCTCACCTTCCGAATACGACTTAAGGAGTATGTCCGTAAGTCCCATCGCATCCAGATATGTGGGTGCTTCGATGATGTCCGGAAGATTTCTTACCACTTTGAACCCGTGTCTGTGGAATACCTCGTAGCCCTTGTTTCCGACAGTGTAGATATCAAGATCTTCCTTCCGGAAATCGGGATTACCGGTTACAAGCTTTACCACATTGGAGTTATAACCGCCCGCAAGACCTCTGTTGGAGGTGATGACCACGATCGCTTTTCTCTCGGAATCGTTTCCCTTGAGATACTTGTGATCGGACTGTCCTACTCTTGCGAGAATGCTGCACACGGTCCTGTACATGGTATCGAAGTAGCTATGTGATTTTTCTGCATTGCTCCTGGCACGCTGAAGCTTGACCGTGGACACAAGCTTCATCGCCTTGGTGATCTGCTGTGTGCCCTGTATACTGGTCCTGCGCCTCTTAATGTCACGCATTGAAGCCATCGCACTTACCTCTAAAGTTTATTCTTCGGTTTTAAGGAATGTCTCCTTGAACTGGTCGATAGCCTTCTTCAGACTCTCTTCGTTCTCTTCGCTGAGTACCTTATCCTGTCTGATTCCGGAAAGAACCTCGGGATACTTGGCGGAAAGGAATTCGATGAACTCCTTCTCGAACCTGGTGATCTCGCTTACGGGAACATCAAGCAGGTACTTCCTTGTTACGACGTAGATCATGATGACCTGGTTCTCGACGGGCATAGGTGAGTACTGAGGCTGCTTGAGAACCTCCCTGATCCTTTCGCCCTGTGCGAGCTTTTCCTTGGT
>JAGCRJ010000357.1 GCA_017964745.1 Lachnospiraceae bacterium | reverse complement strand
TCTCCTTGATTCTCTTCAGGAACTCGGATGCGAGGTCATATACGAAGGAGAGGAAGGATTCTTTCCATTCACGCTAAAGCCGCTCGGCTTTTCGAAGAGTGAAGTTTCCGTGGATATCGAAAAGAGCTCTCAGTTTCTGAGCGCGCTTCTTATTGCGGGACCGCTAACGAAAACGGAACTGAATATCGGGATCGTCGGAACCCACGGTCTTCGCTATGTTGAGATCACAAGAAATATAATGCGCTCATTTGGCATCGAAACCGAAGAGCGCGGTTCTGCAGACGATAGTGAAGCTGCTCAAAACGGAATCTCTTATCTTGTAAAACAGGGAACATACAGAGCAGCTGATTATGATATCGAACCCGATGCATCAGCGGCAGCATATTTCTATGCGATGTCGCAGATCATGAACATACCTGTGGTGATAAAGGGATTGGACGGATCCTCCATGCAGGGAGACATCCGTTTCCCGGAGATCCTCAGGGAAACCCTTCGGTCGGAAGAGCCCGTCACCGTAGATATGGGAAGTCTTTCGGATCAGGCGCTAACATTGGCTGCATCTGTCATCCACAGAAAAGCGCCCACGACCATTACCGGAATATCCCATATAAGACATCAGGAATGTGACCGTATAAATGCGATCGTCTCCAACCTGACAAAAGCGGGAATAAAGGTGACCGAAAGCGGAGATGATATAACGATCGAACCCGGATGCCCTAAACCCGCCGATATGGATTCATTCGGAGACCACAGGGTTGCAATGGCGTTTTCACTCCTCGGATTGTCACAGCCCGGGATAGGTATCCTGGATCCCTGTTGCTGCTCCAAAACATTCCCTGACTATTTCGCATATTTTGACGAGATCAGACTATTGACAAAGAGTCAATCTTGTTGAATACAAGCCCGGTATGGTAAAATATCGTGAAGGTTATGTGGGGGCAGACCGTGCATTGATGGAGGCTTCAGATGGCCGATAAGCCTGAAGTTGTAAAGCAGGAAGAAATAAAGCGCGAAAGTGCTTTCATACGAGTGGTGACCGGAGCCGGCGGAGTAAACCCCCAGGAAATACTCGAGATCCTTTCGATCGCCATTATCATCATCCATGTGTTCATGATGTTCATGTATCACATCATGGGTGTCTGGCAGCTTGCGCTCTACAATATAATTGTCATCGCCTATTATTCCTATTGCTACACCACGGTCCGTGAGGGCAAGATCTTCAGGGGATATCTCCTTACTTTCATCGAGATAGTCTTCCAGATGGTCATTACCATGTTCATCATCGGGTGGGAGTCGGGCTTCTATACCTATGTAATATCGATCATTCCTGTGTACTATTACATTTCAATGTTCGTCGGCGGTGCCGATCATAAGAAGGGCGTGCATGTATTCACTCCGATGATATGGTCGTTCGTTACGCTGGCGGTCGTTCTTGCCACATATATCACCGATCAGTTTGTAACCCCGGTTGTGACTCTTGAAACCGCACCGCTTAAGGTTGCATTTACCTTCAATGTATTTTTCGCATCCATGCTGATCATATGGATGTCTCATTTCTTTGTTCTCGGATATAAGAATTCCATCGATATCCTTGCGAAAAAGAATACTACCCTCGACGAAGAGGCGAGCCTCGATCCGCTTACGGGTCTTTATAACAGACGCACCATGGAGACCAATCTCGAAGGAGCGCTCGAAGCGGCTAAGAAGACCGGTGCACTCTTCAGCCTTGTAATGGGAGATATCGATTTCTTCAAAAGGATCAACGATACTTACGGTCATGAATGCGGAGATGTCGCACTTGTACAGGTTGCGGACATTCTTAAGACCTGCGTAAGAGACGGAGACGTCGTGTGCCGCTGGGGCGGAGAGGAATTCCTTCTCCTTGTCAAAGGAAACAGAAATGTCGCTTCGACAGTTGCGGAGCGTATCAGAGCCAGGATTGAGAATAATGTTGTCGAATACGGCGAGCACAGGATAACCTTCACCATGACGCTCGGCGTTTCCACATATGCACCCGGGTATTCACTCGAGTCGCTCGTAACCCAGGCCGATGAGAATCTCTACTACGGAAAGGAGCACGGCAGGAATCAGGTCGTATCCACCAAGCCTAAGGTTACTTCTACGGTGTCATCAAATGTCTGAACAGTTACAGGAAAACAGCATAAAAGAAAATAAGATGGGCGTTATGCCCGTAAAGAAACTGATCATCACCATGTCCCTTCCGATGATGATCTCCATGATCGTGCAGGCTCTGTACAATATCGTCGATTCGGTATTTGTATCAAGACTGGATGCCGATTCGCTTGCAATGGCGGCTCTCACACTCGCATTTCCTATACAGAG
>JAGCRJ010000356.1 GCA_017964745.1 Lachnospiraceae bacterium | reverse complement strand
TTGTGCTAATATTTTAAGGATTTTATATGATTTACCGGATTAAAGCGGTAAATCGACAGACCAAAGGGAGATTGTTATGAAAAAAATGAGATTATTCACCGCACTTATGTGCACTATAATGACCGCAGTTCTTCTTTCCGGATGCGGCAAGAAGGAAGCGGATACCTTTACCGTGGGATTCGACGCAGAGTTCCCTCCTTACGGCTATATGGATGATAACGGCGACTATACCGGATTCGACCTTGAGCTTGCAGAGGAAGTCTGCAACCGTAACGGCTGGACCCTTGTCAAGCAGCCCATCGACTGGGATGCTAAGGATGCCGAGCTTAATTCAGGCACCATTGACTGCATCTGGAACGGTTTCACTATGAACGGACGTGAGGAGCAGTACACCTTCACCGAGCCCTATGTTGATAACAGCCAGGTTGTTGTTACCGCAGCTAACAGCGGAATTTCTACACTTGCAGATCTTGCAGGCAAGAATGTAGGAGTTCAGAAGGATTCTTCCGCACTTGCTGCTCTTGAGGAGGATCAGGCAGAGCTTGCGGCTACCTTCGCAAACCTTACCCAGTATGGTGATTACAACACCGCATTCATGGATCTCAAGCAGGGCGTTCTCGATGCCGTATGTATCGACATCGGTGTTGCCCAGTATCAGCTCAGCCAGAACGGCGACAGCTTCATAATCCTTGACGAGCAGCTTGCAACCGAGCAGTATGCCGTAGGCTTCAAGCTTGGAAATACCGAGCTCCGCGACAAGGTATGGGCTACTCTTACCGAGATGGCTGAAGACGGAACACTTGCACAGATCGCAGAGAAATATTCCGATTTCGGTATCCCCGAGTCTCTCTGCCTCGGAAAGTAATAAGCAATAATGACTCTTGATGTGATATTCAAATTATTAATGGGTGGTATGGGAGTAACGGTGTCAATCTTTGTATTGACACTGTTATTTTCGATTCCGCTCGGTCTTCCCGTTTCCCTTGCGAGGATGAGCAATAACAAGATTGTTTCGGCAATCGCGGGTATTTACATCTCCATCATGAGGGGAACACCTCTGATGCTTCAGATCATCGTCATCTATTTCCTTCCTTTTTACGGATTCGGGATCAACGTCACATCGGGTTACAGATTCGTGGCCGTTATCATCGCATTTTCGCTTAACTATGCGGCATACTTTGCGGAGATATACAGATCGGGCATCCAGTCCGTTCCCAAGGGGCAGTATGAGGCCGCACAGATCCTCGGTTATTCGAAGGCTCAGACCTTTGTGAAGATCATCATGCCCCAGATGTTCAAAAGAGTTCTTCCCGCGATGACCAATGAGATCATCACTCTCGTAAAAGACACATCTCTTTCTTTTGCGATAGCTACGGCGGAAATGTTCACGATAGCAAAGCAGATCGCTGCAAAGCAGGCATCGCTCATGCCTCTTATGGCTGCGGGTATTTTCTACTATGTGTTCAACCTCCTGGTGGCATGGGTATGCAAGAAGGTTGAAAAGCACTACGATTATTACAGGATTTAAATGGAACTTCTGAAGATTGAAAACTGCAGAAAGAGCTTCGACGGAGAGGAGATCTTAAAGGGTATTTCCCTGTCCGTCAGCGAGGGAGAGGTGGTATCCGTTATAGGGCCTTCGGGTTCGGGTAAATCCACACTGCTCAGATGCGCCTGCATGCTCGAGGTCATGGACGGCGGATCTCTTTCCTATGCCGGAAAGAATGCGGCTCATGAAGAAAACGGCAAGGTTGTTTATGCCCCTCATGCCGAACTTAAGGAGATACGCAAGACCTTCGGACTTGTGTTCCAGAATTTCAATCTTTTCCCCCATTATTCTGTTCTGAAGAATGTGACCGAGCCGCAGATCATTGCCGGCAGGAGCAAGGCCGAAGCGGAAAAGAAGGCACTCGAATGCCTTGAAAAGCTTGGACTTAAAGACAAAGCGAAAAATTATCCGTGTCAGTTATCCGGCGGTCAGCAGCAGAGAGTATCGATCGCAAGGGCATTGGCACTTGAACCGAAGGTTCTCTTTTTCGATGAACCTACATCGGCACTCGATCCCGAGCTCACGGGTGAAGTGCTTAAGGTTATCAGGGATCTTGCGGCGATGCATATGACCATGATAATCGTCACCCATGAGATGAATTTTGCAAGGGAAGTATCGGACAGAATGATC
>JAGCRJ010000039.1 GCA_017964745.1 Lachnospiraceae bacterium | reverse complement strand
GTCACAGCTTGACCTGAACCAGAGCCTTCAGGATCTGACGGATGCTTATGCAGATCTGATCCAGTCACAGTACGATCTGGTGGATTCCATCGAAGAGATCGATGATGCCAGAAGAGAACTGGATGAGAAGAAGGTTGAACTGGAAGGCACCAAGAATGACTTGTACAATGCACTGGCGGGCGCGCAGAGCGCTCTGAGCCAGAGGGATTCATTACAGTCACAGCTTGATGCTGCCCGGACCGGCCTGGCAACCCTTGAGAGTACTCTGGCCGGAATGGATCCTTCAGATTCGGGATATGCCGGTGTTCAGGCCCAGATAGCCACTGCACAGGCGACAATAGCCGGATTACAGTCGGGAATCGATTTCATCAATTCAAACCTTTCGAAGTACGGTATCAATTCATGGGCGGACCTTGACAGAGCCAAGATGGAAGCAGCTTCCCAGTTTGGCGCTGCAAGTGCACAGCTCTCCATTGCCCAGCAGCAGCTGGAAGCGGCAAGAGAACAGGCTGAAGGCGGACAGGACCAGATAAATGACGCGTACGAGCAGATCATGGACGGCTTCGAACAGATAGCCGACGGTCAGGAGAAGATAGACGAAGGCCAGCAGCAGATCAACGACGGCTGGGAATCCTATTACGATGCCGTGCAGCAGTTCAATGACGGACTTGCACAGTTTGAGGTCCAGAGACAGGAAGCCCTCAAGAAAGCGAACTCCGATGAACTCCTGACTCTTCAGACCCTTTCACAGCTCATATATGCGCAGAATTTCGATATGCCTGCGGGATATCTTGACGACAAGGATGATAATTCCTGGCTTCTCAAGATCGGTAATGAGTTCGATTCGATAGAGGAGATGGAGAACACACCGCTTGTTGTCATAGACGGTGTCGGAACCGTACTTCTTAAGGATGTTGCGGATATTACGATAATTGACAATTCCGATGTTACCTTCACGAAGCTCGGAACCAATGACGGTGTCATCTTAAGCATTTTCAAGAGCAGTGAGGCCGGCGCCAACGATGTCGCAAATATCTGTATCGATGAGCTGAACAGACTGGAGGAAAAGTATCCCGGTCTCGATATCACTGTAATCGTCGACCAGGGTGCGTATATCGAGATAATCCTTTCCGTCGTCGTGACCAATATGCTGATCGGTGCCGGACTTGCGATCCTTATTCTCGCTCTTTTCCTTAAGGATGTCCTTCCCACGCTGGTAGTTGCCATAAGCATTCCCCTCAGTGTACTCACCGCCCTTGTCGCCATGTATTTCAGCGGCGTATCCATCAACATGATGAGCCTCTTCGGAATGAGCCTGGGTATAGGTATGCTCGTTGATAACTCGATAGTCGTGATGGAGAATATCTACCGATTGCGAGGGCGGGGTATAGAAGCCCCGCGTGCTTCGGTACAGGGTGCAAGACAGGTGTTCGGAGCGGTAACGGCATCGACCCTTACCACCATCTGTGTGTTCTTCCCCATGGTATATACCGACGGACTTATCAGGGAGCTGATGATGCCCCTTGCACTTACCATCATCTACACCCTGCTTTCGTCGCTGCTCATTTCGATGACGGTCGTACCCGCGGCCTGCTCGACCCTTCTTAAGAAGACAAAGCCCAAGCCGCACAAGCTCTTTGACCGCATCATGGAGCTGTACGAGAAGGCACTTTCATTCTGCTTAAACGTCAAGATAGTTCCTCTCGGTATTGCCGTAGGGCTTCTTGTTTTCAGCGTGGTGATCGCACTCAGATCCGGTATCGTTATGATCCCCAACGCTTCATCCTCCCAGATACAGGGAAGCGTTACCCTTGACGAGGAACTGACAAGGGAAGAGAGCTATGCCAAGATAGGTGCCCTCATAGAAAAGATGGAGCAGATCGACGGAGTTGAGTCTGTATGTGTGCTCAGCGGTAATTCCGATATGGCCCTTCTTGTCGGAGCTTCAAGCAATACCTACAGCAGCTATTCGATAATGATACTCTGTGAAAATGAAGACGCCGGAGCTGAGGAGGTATCTCGTATCACGGAATCGATGTATGCGGCTGCCGAAGAGCTCGGACTGGGAGAAAACCTCAGCATCGCCTCCGGAATGGATGCGATGGACCAGCTTCTCGGAAGCGGACTTTCACTGTCGATCTTTGGTGATGACATAAACGAACTCAACAGGATAAGCGGTGACATCATGGATATCATCGCCACTGTTCCCGGATACACCGATATCTCCAACGGAAATGAGGACGCAAAGCAGATCCTTCACATGTATATAGACAGGGAAGCTGCGATCAATGACGGACTTACGGTGGCACAGATCTATCAGGCTGTTTACGGCAAGATGAACACCTCCGGCGTTGTGACAAGTGTAAATCTGGCGGGCGAAAAGCTCGATGTCGAGATAGTTACAGACCTTGATCCCCTGGATGCACAGAATATCCTGGATTACACATTCGTGATCGACGATGAGGATGAGGACGGAAACGCCATAACCCGTGACGAGCCCCTCAGCGAATATGCCTCGATCGTGACCGAGAACGGACAGAAATCCATCAACAGACAGAACAGCAGCTACTACATTGACGTGACCGCAAGTGTCGAGGAAGGCTACAACAACGCCCTCCTTTCCAGAGAGCTTATCCCTCTGCTTGAAAGCTACGAGCTTCCCAGCGGTTATACGCTCGATATAGGCGGTGAGACCGAGACCACCAACCAGATGATAAGTCAGATGGCTCTTGTGCTCGCACTCGGACTCGTTCTGGTATACCTGATAATGGTTGCCCAGTTCCAGAGCCTTCTCTCACCCTTTATCATCCTGTTCACGATACCTCTTGCGTTCACCGGAGGTTTCCTGGGGCTCAGATTCATGAGGGAGCCCATTTCCATGATGACGCTTATGGGTCTCATGGTCCTTATGGGAACGGTCGTTAACAACGGTATCGTTTATGTCGATTATACGAACCAGCTCCGAAAAGGAGGCCTTTCAAGGCATGAAGCCCTCATTGCCGCAGGTAAGACCAGAATGCGTCCCATCCTGATGACCGCAATGACCACCATTCTTGCGGAAGCCAGCCTCTGCATAGGTGATTCCCTTTCATCCCAGCTGGGAAGAGGAATGGGTATCGTCATCATAGGCGGTCTGGCATACGCAACACTCATGACGCTGTTTATAGTTCCCGTGATTTATGATATCTTATTTAGGAAACAGCCGCTCGATATCGATACCGGTTCGGAGAGCCTTGACGATATTCCCGATGATGCGGCGGAATTCTTAAAGGAGAAAAGAGAACGTGAGCAGATTGTATCTCAGGAACGCGTTTCTGATGGACCCGAAGACGGGAACTCAGACGAAAGCGGATCTGATCCTCAATGACAGCACTGTCGAAAAGATCATTCCTTTAACTGACGCAGGTGTCAGTGAAATAAACGAAAATGCCGACGAAGTGATCGATGCCGCGGGTCTTATCGCGGCACCGGGACTTGTCGACGTACATGTGCACTTCAGGGATCCGGGCTTTACCGCCAAGGAGGATATCCATACCGGAGCTGCTTCCGCGGCGAAAGGAGGATACACCTCGGTTGTTATGATGGGAAATACCGATCCCAGGTGCGACAATATCGAAACCCTCCGC
>JAGCRJ010000355.1 GCA_017964745.1 Lachnospiraceae bacterium | reverse complement strand
TACCTCTTCGGGATGATCTACGAGAGCCTTTGCAATAACTTCTACAAGTTCTTTCATAAGGCCTCCTTGGAAAAAATGCAGGATTATTTAATGATGCCGGCTACCTTGAAAAGCTTTCCAACAACCTCGGTAGGCTGTGCGCCGTTAGCGATCCACTTCTTTGCTGCCTCTTCATCGATATTGAAAGTTGAAGGATCGGTTGAAGGATCGTAGGTTCCGATCTCATCGATAAATCTTCCGTTTCTGGGGCTTCTTGAATCTGCAACAATGATGCGATAGAAAGGAGCCTTCTTCTCTCCGATTCTTCTGAGTCTGATCTTAACTGCCATTTTAAAATTCCTCCGTAAAATAATTAATACGATTAGTTTTTATATGAAAACGGAATAATCCGGATTCAATCTTACTTAAAAGGAAAACCTTTCCTTCCTCCGAAACCGCCCATGCCTCCCATTCCGGGGAACATTCCGCGGCCGCGTTTTCCCATACCGCCCATCTGCTTCATCATCTTCTGGCTCTGTTCGAACTGCTTGATGAATCTGTTCACTTCGGCGATATCGAGTCCCGCACCCTTTGCGATCCTGAACTTTCTCCTGGGATTCATCAGCTTGGGATTGCTTCTTTCCTCGGGTGTCATGGAAAGGATTATCGCTTCGGTCTGACGGAGCTTCTTTTCGTCAATTGCACCTTCAAGATCGGCTGCGTTAACACCCATACCGGGAAGCATTGAAAGGATGGATGCGATTCCGCCCATATTCTTCATCTGCTTCATGCTCTCAAGGTAATCGTTGAAATCGAACTTACCCTTCTGCATGCGGTTCATCATACCGCGGCTTTCTTCTTCGGTAGTGGTCACATTGGCCTGGGCCTTTTCGATAAGGCTGAGGACATCACCCATTCCGAGGATCCTGGAAGCCATGCGGTCGGGATAGAACTGCTCGAGGTCCGTGAGCTTCTCACCCATTCCCACATAAAGGATGGGCTTGCCGGTGACTGCCTTTATGGAAAGTGCGGCACCGCCTCTTGTATCGCCGTCAAGCTTTGAAAGAATGACGCCGTCGATACCGATCTCTTCGTCAAAGGTCTTCGCAACATTTACCGCATTCTGACCGGTCATCGCATCGACTACAAGGATGGTCTGGAAAACTCCTACCTTTTCCTTGATCTCTTTGAGCTCGTTCATGAGCACTTCGTCGATCTGAAGACGTCCGGCTGTATCGAGGATAACTACGTTGTAGTTTTCCTTCTTTGCTTTCTCAAGGGCATTCTCTGCGATAACGGGAGGCTTTACATCCGTACCCATCTCGAATACATCAACGCCAACCTTGCTTCCGTTGACCTTCAGCTGTTCGATAGCTGCGGGTCTGTATATATCGCAGGCAACAAGAGGTGATTTCTTGCCCTTCTTGATGAACTGTCCGGCCATCTTGGCGGAAGCTGTTGTCTTACCTGCACCCTGAAGACCGACCATCATGATGACGGTGATCTCTTTACCGGGTCTGAAAGCCACTTCGGTGGTCTCGCTTCCCATAAGGGAGGTAAGCTCATCATTAACAACCTTTATAACGGTCTGTGAGGGATTTAGTCCGTTAAGGACCTCTTCGCCGACACATTTTTCTTCAACGGTCTTAACGAAATTCTTTACAACCTTGAAATTAACATCCGCTTCAAGAAGTGCGACCTTGACTTCCTTGAGTGCTTCCTTTACGTCAGCCTCTGAAAGCTTTCCTTTGCCGCGGAGATTCCTGAAAGCGTTCTGCAGTTTTTCACTTAAGCCTTCAAAAGCCATTACAGCTCTCCCAACACGCTCGCCGCTATCCTGCCGATATCGGTGAGTCTGCGCTTTTCATCCCCTTCAAGGGAAGAAAGCTTTTCTATCTCGGTAACTTCTCCCTTGATCTTGAGGAATCTCTCAACAAGGTGAAGCTTTGATTCATAATTCATAAGTGCTTTGTCGCAGTTCTTCAGGGTATCGTGTACTGCCTGTCTCGATATCCCTTCGGATTCGGCGATCTCTGAAAGAGAAAGATCTTCAAAAAGCGAAGCTTCATATACCTTTCTTCTGTGCTCGCTGAGCAGCTCGCCGTAGAAGTCATACAGAAGTGATTTTTCGAGGATCTCATTCATAAAGCGTACACCTCTCCCAAATGCGCACCTTGCATATAATAGTATATATAGCAAAAGGTGTCAAGCATTTTTACTTGACACCTTATAATTTTATAAATATCGGATATTAACGGCTTTTCAGGATCAGATATTTGTCTTGACTACTTTGGGTCTGTAGCCTTCCTTTTCAAGGGCATCGATGATCTGGGTCTTGTGTTCGGTTCCGAAAGCTTCGATGGTAATGCGGAGCTCAACCGCAGCATTTCTGTTGATGGATACGAACTGGTTATGCTCGAGCTTGATAACGTTTCCGCCCTGTTCCGCAAGAATGCCCGAAACCTTGGCGAGCATGCCGGGCTTATCGGGAAGAAGTACGGATACGGTAAAGATCCTGTCTCTTGCGATAAGACCGTTCTGCACAACGGAGCTCATGGTTATGACATCCATATTTCCGCCGGAAAGGATGGATACGACCTTCTTTCCTTCAGCCTTCATATGCTTTAGTGCCGCAACGGTAAGAAGTCCGGAATTTTCTACGATCATCTTGTGATTCTCGACCATATCGAGGAAGCACACAACAAGTTCCGAATCGGGAACCGTGATTATATCATCGAGATTCTTCTGAAGATAAGGGAAAAGGTTCTGTCCGGGAGTCTTGACCGCGGTACCGTCCGCAATCGTATTTACTCCGTCGAGTGTGACAACCTTGCCTGCTTCGAAGGAAGCCTTAAGGCATGCGGCACCTTCGGGTTCAACGCCGATGACCTTGATCTTGGGATTGAGGAGCTTTGCAAGAGTAGATACACCCGTTGCAAGTCCGCCGCCTCCGATGGGAACAAGAATGTAATCAACCAGTGGAAGCTCACGTACTATCTCCATCGCAATGGATCCCTGTCCGGTCGCAACCCTGAGATCATCAAAAGGATGAATGAAAGTATAGCCTTTCTCTTCTGCAAGCTCGAGTGCCTTGGCACATGCCTCGTCATATACATCACCGTAAAGAATGACCTCGGCTCCGTAGCTCTTGGTACGGTTCACCTTGATAAGGGGAGTCGTGGTGGGCATAACGATGACTGCCTTTGCTCCGTATGCCTTAGCCGCATATGCGACACCCTGTGCATGGTTTCCGGCAGATGCGGTGATCAGTCCCTTAGCCCTGTCCTCATCGGAAAGAGTGCTTATCGTATAATAAGCGCCCCTGACCTTATATGCACCGGTAAGCTGCATATTCTCGGGCTTTAAATAAACTTTATTTCCGGTCTGATTTGAAAAATATTCAGAGTATACAAGCTTTGTATCCCTTACAACTTTAGATACAACCTCCGATGCTTCTTCAAAAGCATCCAATGTAAGCATTTCCTTAGACATTTCTTACTCCATATCAAAAATAGCTTTAACGAACGAATCAGCATCAAACTTCTGCAGATCCTCGATCTTCTCCCCGACTCCGATGTACTTAACGGGAATTCCCATCTGAGCCTGGATCGCGATCGCGATTCCGCCCTTTGCGGTTCCGTCCATCTTGGTAAGAATGATACCGGAAAGCGGTGCGGCTTCGTTGAATTCCTTGGCCTGATTCAGAGCGTTCTGACCGGTTGTCGCATCAAGCACGAGAAGATTCTCCCTGTGTGCCGCTTCGAATTCCTTGTCTATGACACGGTTCATCTTCGCGAGCTCATCCATCAGGTTCTTCTTGTTATGAAGCCTTCCTGCGGTATCTATGATAAGAACATCGGTATTTCTGGCCCTTGCTGCGGTACATGCATCATATACGACAGAAGCCGGATCCTGTCCGTCCTTGCCGGTAACAATGGAAACTCCGCTTCTTTCCGCCCAGATCTTAAGCTGGTCTTCAGCTGCAGCTCTGAATGTATCGGCTCCGGCAACGAGAACCTTTTTGCCCATTGCAGATAACTTGGATGAAAGCTTTCCGATGGTGGTGGTCTTTCCTACACCGTTGACTCCGATGACGAAAACAACGGAAGTCTTATTTTCAAAGTCATAAGCATTCTCACCGGCTTCCATCCTGGTCCTGATGGATTCGATCAGAAGTTCCCTGCTCTCGGCACGGTTCTTGAGATGCTTTTCCTTTATCTTATCCCTGAGTTCATCAAGGATCTCTTCCGTAAGAACAGCTCCTACATCGGCACCGATAAGGAATTCCTCAAGTTCATCATAGAAATCTTCATCGATCTCCGATGCCGTGAAGATGGATGAAAGACCTGCAGAGAAGCTCTCCCTTGTACGGGCCATTCCGTTCTTAAGGCGCTCAAAGAGTGCTTCCTTGTCTTCCTGTCCGTAAAGTCTTCCGTCAACGGGTGTCTCTTCGTGAAGCTCCCTTGCTATCGGATCCTTTTCGGCTTCATCGGCAATGGCTGAAAGTTTTGCCAGTGCCTCGGAAAAATCATTATCAGGTTGTTCTTTCTTTTTACCGAATAATGCCATAAGTCAGTAGATTAATTGTCCAGCTCTGCTTCGATGAGGTTTACGGCTACCTGTGAGGATACGCCCTTCTCCTGCATCGTGATTCCGTAGAGTCTGTCCACCTCGTTCATGGTTCCTCTTCTGTGAGTGATAACGATGAACTGGGTATTCTTGGTCAGTTTGTGCAGATACTTTGCAAATCTTGCAACGTTGTTCTCATCGAGTGCAGCCTCGATCTCGTCGAGAAGTGCGAAGGGTGAAGGCTTGAGGTTCTGTATCGCAAAGAGAAGCGCGATAGCTGAAAGTGCCTTCTCACCGCCGGAAAGCTGCATCATATTCTGAAGCTTCTTGCCGGGAGGCTGAGCCGAGATATTGATTCCGCATTCAAGGATATCCTCATCATCCTGAAGCGTAAGAGTTCCCTTACCGCCTCCGAAGAGTTCCCTGAATACCTTGTCGTATTCTTCGTTGATGAGAGCAAACTTCTCGGAGAACTGTGCTCTCATATTCTCATCAAGCTCTTCAATGATCTTGTTGAGAGTATCGGTAGCTTCGATCAGATCGTCGTGCTGGGTCTTCATGGATTCGTATCTTGCGGATACTTCCTTGAACTCTTCTATCGCACCGACATTGACATCGCCGAGTTTCTTGATCTTGTCCCTTACCTCGGCCGCATCACGCTTGAGTACGGTAAGGTCATTGAGGGATTCATCCCTCATCTCCGCAGCCTGGCTGAGAGTGATCTCATACTCCTGCCACATGTAATTGATGCGGGTCTCCATGGTCTCGTTAGCCTTATCCCTCTGGGTGGTAAGACGGTTGACCTCTTTATCGAGTGAGGACATCTTCTCCTGGAGTTTTTCGGTTGTGTCGAAGAAGCCCTTCTGCTTATTGGATAGTGCTTCCTTCTGGGAAAGAGAATTCTTGAGAAGCTCTGCAGACTTCTCCTGCTCTTCGAAGGATGCTTCGATCGTCTTCCTGATCTCCTCTATCTGAACTTCCTTATCGGAAATAGCGGTATTGTTGGATTCGATCGAGGTATTCAGATTCTCGAGCTCTGAACCGGCATTTTCGAGAGATTCCTCGACACGGGTCAGGTTAGCCTGCTTGAAGTCCTTGGCCTGCTTCATCTTCTGAACTTCGACTTCCCACTCGTTTACACGGGCAGCAGCCTCGGATTCGACAGCCTGCTTTTCCTTGAGGATCTCATTAAGATCCGCCTCTTCTTCACGGAGTCTCTTTTCATTCTTTTCGGATTCACTGAGAATGTCTGCTGCCTCATCCCTTGCATTTGCGGCATCGACGATCTCCTTCTCGATATCCGCCTGCTCCTGCTTGAGGTTTACAGCGTTCTCACTCTCTTCATTGAATCTGTCACGCTCGGACTGAAGTGAGAGTCTTGCGGTATTCTGCTCGATCACCTTGTTCTGGATCTCAAGCTTTAACTTATCGAGTTCGGCTCTGGAAGTATTTCTGTTCTCCCTGATCTCCTCGATATCCTTCTGTGCCTTTTCAATATCTGCGGAAAGTTTTGCGACTTTCTTCTTCAGATCATTGATCTCACGGCTCTTTCCGAGGAAGTTGGAATTGTTCTTGAAAGCACCGCCGCTTATGGATCCGCCGGGCATAAGAAGTTCGCCTTCAAGGGTGACAACCCTGAGGGTATAGTTGAACTTCCTTGCAGCCTTGGTCGCATTGTCCATATTGTCGGCGACGATAAACCTTCCGAGAAGGAACTTGATGATCTCTTCATATTCCTTGTCAGTCTCTACGAGATCGCTCGCAAGACCGAGCATTCCCTTTTCGTTAAGGGCATCCTTTGCCTTGAGCTCTTCGGGCTTTCTTACACTGTCCATGGGAAGGAAGGTTGCTCTTCCGAGCTTTCCCTCTTTCAGGAAAGTGATCATCTTCTTGGCGGTCGCCTCATCCTTGGTAACGATGTTCTGGATGTTTCCGCCGAGAGCCGTTTCTATCGCAGTCTCGTACTTGTCATCAACCTTGATGATATCCGCAACAACACCGATGATGCCGGGCACGGAAGACTTCTGCTCCATTATCTTCTTAACGGAGTTTCCGTATCCTTCATAAGCCTCGGCAATATCCTGAAGTGCGCGGTATCTGGAATTCTCTTTGTGATACTCTTCCTGAAGGCTTCTTAATTCTTCATCCTTCTTTGTGAGCTTTGCCCTGTAATCGCTTACCTTGAACTCAAGATCGGATGCAGTCTTATTCATCCCGGCGATCTCTTCGCTCACCTTCTCGAATGCCTGCTCATACTGCTTTATCGTATCTTCTCTGGCTTCCTCATCGGAGCGTGCTCTTAAGAGCTTGCTCTGGAGCTCTGCCTTTCTGAGCTCGATCTGCTGCATTACGGCATCATAATGGCTGAGTCTTCCCTGGATCTCGGAACGCTTCTTCAGCTCATCCATGATCCCGGCGGCATGCTCTTCGATCTTGGAATTAAGTTCCTGTATCTCTTCCTGGGCTTTGTCGAGAGCTTCCTTTCTGAGAGCGGCTTCGGTCTCAACCTTCTGTGCCTGCTCTTCTTCGCTCTCGTTATCGGCAAGGATGGAATCCTTTTCTGCCTGATATTTTTCGATCTCTCCGAGGAGTGCTTCCTTTCTTTCGGAGAAATGAACGATATTATCCTTACTTGAATTGATCTGCTCCTTAAGTAGTTCGATGGAGCTTTCAAGCTTCTGTCTGTTTGAATCGGCGCCGGTAACAAGCTCCCTTGCTTTCTCGATGGCTTCTTCAAGGTCTTCCATCTCGAGGCGTACGGAGTTATAGTCGTCCTTCACCTTTTCGTATTCTTTGGATGTATTATCGAGATCCGCAGAAGCAACATCGAGTCTTGCCTGAAGCTCGGATGCCGATTTCCTTAAGGATTCATTCTCAAGAAGGAAGGAATTGACATCGATAGTCTTTAATTCTTCCTTATACTTGAGCCATTCCTTGGCCTTTGCCGACTGTCTTTCGAGAGGTCCTATCTGACGCTCGAGCTCTGCAAGAATATCATTTACTCTGACGAGATTGTTCTGCTCGCTGTCGAGTTTCTTTAATGCGGCATTCTTTCTGTATTTGAACTTTACGATACCTGCGGCTTCATCAAAGAGTTCACGTCTCTCTTCGGGCTTACCCGAAAGGATCTCGTCGATCTGACCCTGCCCGATGATCGAATATCCTTCCTTTCCGATACCGGTATCAAAAAAGAGCTCATTGACATCCTTGAGCCTGCAGGGAGAACCGTTGAGCAGATATTCGCTCTCACCGGATCTGTAGAGCCTTCTTGCAACGGTTACTTCTTCATATGAAATATTTAATGCGTGATCGGAATTATCGAGAGTTATCGCAACATAAGCATAGCTGAGAGGTTTCCTGGTCTGTGTACCGGAAAAGATGACATCCTGCATCGAACCGCCACGCAGGCTCTTAACACTCTGCTCACCGAGAACCCATCTTACGGCATCGGCGATATTACTCTTTCCCGAACCGTTGGGTCCGACTATACCCGTTACGCCCTCATGGAACTGAAGAACAGTCTTCTGTGCGAAAGACTTAAATCCGTGAATTTCGATACTTTTAAGAAACATTAAAAACTCCTGACCTTAATCAATGCATTGTAAGCCGCTTCCTGCTGAGATGCTTTTTTGCTGCGGCCCAGGCCTTCCGATACCGTCTCACCACCGATCAGGACTTTGGATCTGAAGATCTTTTCATTACCCTCCCCCGTCTCTTCTTCGGTGATATATTCAAGCTCTTTTTTCATATTCTTGGCAACGAATTCCTGAAGGTTACTCTTGGAATCGAAAAAGAGCTGTTTGTTATCGAGATCCGAAAGAACGAATCTGTGGATGAAATCCCTTGCCTTGTCAAAACCGCCGTCAAGGAATATCGCTCCTATAATGGCTTCCATAACATCCGAGATGATACTGTCCCTTTCTCTTCCTCCGGTCCTTTCCTCGCCCTTTCCGAGTCTGATGAATGAACCGAGTCTGATATCCCTGGCACAAAATGCAAGGGAAGGCTCACATACCATGGAAGCCCTTATCTTGGATAATTCTCCTTCTTTCTTATCGGGATATCCCGAATACAGAAATTCACTGCTCACCGCTTCAAGAACGGCATCACCGAGAAACTCAAGTCTCTCGTAATCCATCGTCTTCCCAATAAGCTGTTCGTTGCAAAAGGAAGAATGAGTGATGGCCTGGACGAGCAGAGCCGTATCGGTGAAGGAATAACCGATAAGGTCCTGTAACTCCCTCAATACTTGATCGTCCATATTCTTTCCCCCATAAAATATCCCGAGAGGTCACTGACATAAGGGCAACCCTTTTTCACCCGGCCCGTAAAACACAGGGAGAAATAAGGTATTGCCCGCAATGACAGGCTTCACCTTTCGGGACGTTATTACAGAATATATATCAGTCGCCTGAAGAAAGAGCGTTCTTGATCATCTCTACGGCTTCGCCGACAGTGGTGATCTTTTCTGCACTCTCCTCGGGAATCTTGATATCGAAAGCATCTTCAAGGCCCATGATGATCTGATAAACATCAAGTGAATCTGCACCGAGATCATCGGTAAATGTAGACTGAAGAGTGATCTCCTCGGGATCCACATTAAGAACCTCTGCGATGATTGTCTTTAACTTTTCGAATTCCATAAAAAGCCTCCTTAATACTTAAATATCTGATGAAATGCTGAACATTTCCTTAATGTCATTGTTTATGTTCTGATCCGCAAACAATTTACACTGTAAGATCGAATTGCAGATCGGAGCCGACTTGCTGGATCCGTGTGTCTTGACCAGCAGTCCGTTACAGCCGAGGAGCGGTGCTCCGCCGTACTGGTTGGTATCATACTGCTTCAGTGTCTTCTTAAGAGCGGGCTTTGCAAGGAGTGCACCGATCTTGCTCTTGGTCGAAGTCATAAAGGCTTCCTTCATGGACTTCATAAGAGCGGTTCCGACACCTTCATACATCTTGAGAATGACGTTTCCGACGAATGCTTCGCATACGACTACGTCAGCAGCTCCGTAAGGAATATCCCTTGCCTCTACGCTTCCGATAAAATTTATCTCGGGAGTTGCTTTCAAAAGAGGGAATGTTTCCTTAACAAGTGCATTTCCCTTTTCCTCTTCGGCGCCGATATTGACGATACCGACTCTGGGATTATCTATACCGCATGCCTTCCTGACATACGCGGAACCGATCTTGGCAAACTGTACAAGCTGTGAAGGTCTTGCATCAACATTAGCACCGCAATCGAGAAGAAGACATCTTCCCGTCAGAGTGGGAATAAAAGGAGCAAGAGGAGGCCTCTCGACACCCTTGATCCTTCCGACGATTATCTGACCTCCGACAAGGAAAGCACCGGTGCTTCCTGCGGTTACAAGAGCATCACACTTTCCTTCCTTTACCAGATACATACATCTGACAAGGGAGGAATCCTTCTTGGTCCTGACCGCCATTACGGGAGGCTCAGCCATCTCGATAACTTCCGAAGCATGTATGACTTCGATACGGTCGGGGTCATATGTATATTTGGAAAGTTCGGCACGTACCTTGTCTTCGATCCCGACAAGACTGATCTTAAGACCGGGTGCTTTTTCCAGGGCTTCAATACATCCCTTTACAACTTCAGCGGGTGCATTGTCACCGCCCATAGCATCTACAGCTATATTTACCTTATCAGCCATAAGCTCTCCTCACATAAACATACCAAAATTTAATATACTAGGACAAAATGCAAAAATCAACCGATTTAGACAGTATTATTAAGCATTACAAGTGCTTTTTTTCAACCGTTTCCGGGGACAACAAAAACAGAGCATTGCAAACAGCAATGCCCTGCATTAATCGGTACATTTAAACTACAGATCAGTCGGTCTCAACGATCTGCTTCTTATTGTAAGAACCACAGTTCTTGCATACTCTGTGAGGAACCATAAGGCTTCCGCACTTGCTGCACTTTACGAGAGTGGGAGCAGTCATCTTCCAGTTAGCTCTTCTCTGATCTCTGTGACCTTTGGATGATTTATTCTTAGGGCAAATGGACATTTGAAACACCTCCTTATCCATTGTATTTTCGCATATAAAGGTGCATCACAAAACTTTCGTGCGACACACAATTAGAGATTATATATATGTACAGAGGTTATGTCAAGTGATTATCGGAACTTTTTTTGACATTTATGTACTAAGTTGTTAGGATGATAGAAATCCTTTTTTTATGGAGTATTTTATATGAAGATCCGTTATACAATGATCACACTTATAATATCGCTTCTGCTCATCACGGGATGCGGTTCGTCCGGATCAGAAGGACAGGGATCGGAGGAGTTGAAGCAGTTCAGGAGCCAGGTTGATACATTCTGCCAGACGATCTCCGATATCGATACGCAGATCAATTCCATCGATACCGCATCAGAAACCTATACAACCGACATAATGAACAGCCTGAACAGTTTAAATACCGCATTTGCTGATTTCGCGGCTCTTGATTTCCCCGAGGAATACGACTACCTCGAGCATCTTGCCGACGAAGCATCCGCATATATGTCCGAAGCGGTCACGGGTTTCAGCCAGGTCTATACGGACAACTCCTTAAACTCACAGGCAATGACCGATAAATACAACGAGGCTTCAACCGCATACGCGAACGCGTTTAAGAGGATCAAGGTCATCATGACATTCCTTAACGGCGAGGTTTCACAGGATGCGAATGTTTCAAGCGGACAGCCCGGAACGCTTACCGAAGGTTCAGGACAATAAGCAGTACGTTCTTGACGATCCAGTTCAGGAACAGAATACCGAGTCCTATCCACATATACGAATTCCTGAATTTCATCCCCCTGACATGAGGAACATGAAGGATCTCAAGAAGATGACTTCCTTCATATATCAGCCACATAAAAATACAATAAGGCACAAAGGGATGATATATAATTGCCCTGATCAGATGTCCGGAAAAAAGTGCATCAACAGCTCTCGTTCCGCCGCATCCGGGACAGTACAGACCCGTCGCACTTCTGAATGCGCATTCGCCGGGACCCAGGCCTTCAAAAAATGTCCTGTAGACAATCCATCCCACAGCGAGCAGGATACCTGCGGCAAGTCCCATATAGAACAGTCTTCTGTCACTGACAGGTTCAAAAAGCCATTTCCTTAAAGGAAATGGCTTTTTATCATTATCATTCTTTTTGTCTGTGCGACGATCACTCATACATTTCTATGGTCTCATAAAGATCTTCGATATTTCTGGGGATGGTATATGAGCCGAAAAGCGCCATGCCGAGGATGATAAGCGAAAGTATGATACCGATTACGGAACATACAATTCCCGCGGTACCGACGCCATGCTTATGATTCCTGTTTCCGATGATGGCAAGGAGAAGTCCGACACCGCCGAAGATTATTCCGATTATTCCGGCACAGCAGCAAAGTATCGAAAGAATACCGCAGATAAGCGAGATGACCTGGCATGCATTTACGCCGGGCTTTTCGGGTCCCTGAGCATAGGGGCTGTTATACTGGGGCTGCTGATATGCCTGGGGATTTGAATACGCATTCTGCTGGTTATAAGCGCCCTGCTGCGAGTATGCGCCCTGCTGTGAATATGCTCCCTGCTGGGAATACGCGCCCTGCTGTGAGTAAGCATTCTGCTGGGAATAAGTATTCTGCTGGAAATTATTCTGTGAAGAATAACGGGGCTGCTGGGGAGCCGCTCCCTGTGAATAAGGCTGCTGGCTCTGGAAACCTGCATTCTGATCCTGATTCTGATTCTGATTATTGTTATTGTAATCCATAATTACTCCTTTACGGTTCACTTAACCGTTAAACCATTCACATATTACAATATCTGTAACGATTCGTCAAAATCACTCTTCCGCATTCCTTATGCAGATCTCCCCGGATTTCTTGAATATGGAATTGGCAGGGAGAACACCTCTGAAACAGCTGGTGGGATAGACTATGGTATCACGTCCTATTACGGAACCGGGATTAAGTACGGAATTGCATCCGATCTCCGCACGGTCACCGAGCATCGCTCCGAATTTCTTAAGACCGGTCTCGTATGAATTCTCGCCTTTGACGATCACGTTCTTTTTGTCGGATTTGACATTGGATGTGATCGATCCGGCTCCCATATGGGATTT
>JAGCRJ010000354.1 GCA_017964745.1 Lachnospiraceae bacterium | reverse complement strand
GTTGACTTGAGCATTCATTACATGATGATTCAGATCTGTGCTTCTCCGGAACGCATCAAACTCCTTCTGGAGATGTTCAGGAGTGTGTCCATAGTCGAAGTGGCCCGCACCGGAACCCTGGCTCTTGCAAAATGTTCCGAGAACGAGACCAACTGATCGGATAATTATTCTTTTAAATGAAAAAACAAGTCATTAGAAAATTGATAATTCTGATCGGTGCTCCCATTATCGGTCTGGTATTGCTTCTTATTGTCAATCTGCTTCCTAACGTAAATGTGTATAAACATGTTTACTGGTCGATGGATACGATAGTTCCGGAGTTTGAAGATGAAACTCTCGTTGACGGATACAGGGCTACACTGACCGGTAACTTTACCGACTGCATCATGATCCTTCATGCTTTATATGATCATCCCGGTCATTCGGCGCTTGAACAGTCGATCATGATGTATCGTCCTGAATTTCTCAATGACCCTTTGAATCCCGACGGCTGGCAGCCCGGCAATTCCCTTGTCGATTATGTCTTAAACAATAATATAAACAGGGAAGTAAGTTACGGCAGATACTGGCACGGTTATCTGATCTTTTTGAAGCCCTTACTCATGATGACGAGTTTAGGATCGCTGAGATTGTTTTTCTCGGCTTTCCAGCTTATTCTTCTTTGTTTCATATTGATCGAACTTACATCGAAAGGAATGAAAAGAGTTGCGTGGGCATTTCTGATCTCGATGCCTTTCATGTTTTTCTTCAGCACCTTTGCATCACTTTCATTGAGCGTATGCTTTTATCTTGTGATCTTTGCAATGTATGTGCTTATCAGATTCTGGGATAAGCTTGAGGAAAAGAAGTTCTTCTTTGAGATCTTTCTTATCTTCGGAATACTGACTTCATATTTTGATTTCCTGACATATCCTCTGGTTACTCTCGGATATCCGCTCGTCTTTTATGCATACAGGAAGATTTCAGATACTCCTTCAGGGGAAAAGAAGAATTTCCTTTTTGCTTCGACCGTTCTAAACAGCGCCGCGTGGTTTATCGGCTACGGCTTTATGTGGATGTCCAAATGGCTGATCGCAGCTCTTTTGGGATATAAAGGGCTTGTAGGCAATGCATTTACCACCGTAAATACCAGGCTTCAGAGCGCCGAGAGTATGAGCAGGGTAAAAGGGTTCTTCCGGGTTATCGGCCTGAATCTTAAGCCTTATCTTAATTGGGGTTTTTTCATTTATCTCGGTCTGATTATTCTTGGCCTGGCAGCCGCTCTGCTTATAAAACGCCAAAAGGATTTCAGCTTTAAATCGGTTTTGACCAATTTAAAAACCGCATGGGTAATTCTTTTTATAGCTATATATCCCTTTATCTGGTTTGCGGCTCTTGAGAACCATTCCGAGCAGCACTGGATATACACGTGCAGGATTTTTGCCATATCGGTATTTGCCCTGTCGACATTTTGGGTCAGTATTACCGAAAACCGTGCGAAATAATTGAGTTTTTAGGCCTCAGAAAGTTGACATTACTATAGTAAAGCGGTAAAGTATTTAAAGTTACGGTTTTACATAATTTTTGAAGGAAAAAAATATGCAGAAAGTAGTTCTTCAGCTTCTTGCTGACAACAATTCGGGAGTTCTGAGCAGGATCTCCGGTCTTTTTTCCAGAAGAGGATATAATATTGAGAGCATCACCGCCGGAGTTACCGCGGATCCCAAGTATTCCAGGATCACCATAGTAACCTGCGGAGATGAAGAAATAATCGAGCAGATCGAAAAGCAGGTCGCAAAGCTTGAGGATGTAAGGGATGTCAAAGAGCTTCCCGGTGATTCATCCGTTCACAGGGAGCTTTGCCTTGTAAAGGTACGTACCGCTCCTTCTGAAAGAGAGAATATGGTTTCTCTTGCCGGAATATTCAGGGGAAGCATTATCGATGTGGGTCCCGATTCCGTCATCATCGAGATAACCGGTACCACTTCCAAGGTTGATGCATTTATCAACCTTCTCGACGGACATGAGATCCTCGAGGTTGCACGTACCGGAATTGCGGGACTTTCAAGAGGTTCCGAGAATGTCACTTATCTGCCATAACGCAGTTTAAGATAAGCCAATTAATCAACGGAGGTATTATTTTATGGCTAACAAGATTTTTTACCAGGAAGATTGTAACCTTTCCCTTCTCGAGGGCAAGACCATTGCCATTATCGGATACGGCAGCCAGGGTCATGCTCACGCTCTCAATCTTAAGGAGTCCGGATGCAAGGTCATTATCGGACTTTACGAGGGTTCCAAGAGCTGGAGCAGAGCTGTAGAGCAGGGTTTTGAAGTCTTTACCGCAGCAGAGGCTGCCAAGAAGGCTGATATTATCATGATCCTCATTAACGACGAGCTTCAGGCTGATATGTACAAGAAGGACATCGCGCCCAATCTTGCTCCCGGAAATATGCTCATGTTCGCACACGGCTTCAACATCCACTTCGGATGCATCAAGCCCCCTGCAGACGTTGATGTTACCATGATCGCACCCAAGGCTCCCGGACACACCGTAAGAAGTGAGTACCAGGCAGGAAAGGGAACTCCTTGTCTCATCGCTGTATATCAGGATGCTACCGGCAAGGCATGGGATATGGCTAAGGCTTACGGACTCGGAATCGGCGGAGCTCGTGCAGGACTTCTCGAGACTACCTTCAGAACTGAGACCGAGACTGACCTCTTCGGTGAGCAGGCCGTTCTTTGCGGTGGTGTTTGCGCACTTATGCAGGCAGGCTTCGAGACTCTTGTTGAGGCAGGATACGATCCCAGAAACGCATACTTTGAGTGCATCCACGAGATGAAACTCATCGTTGACCTTATCTATCAGTCAGGTTTCGCAGGAATGAGATATTCCATCTCCAATACCGCTGAGTACGGCGATTACATCACCGGACCCAAGATCGTTACCGAGGATACCAAGAAGGCTATGAAGAAGATCCTTTCCGATATCCAGGACGGAACCTTCGCTTCCGAGTTCCTTCAGGAGATGAGCCCTGCAGGACGTCAGGTACACTTCCAGGCTATGAGAAAGCTTGCAGCTGAGCATCAGTCAGAGAAGGTCGGCGAGGAAGTAAGAAAGCTTTACAGCTGGAACAACGAAGCTGACAAGTTCATCAACAACTAATATTTCTCAGCGTATATGCCGGGATACTGTTATCAGGATCCCGGCATTATTTTTTTAATTCATTGTCCATGGAAAAAATAAACTGTTTCAAAAAACTGAATAATCCTATGACGATTATTGCTTTTTTGGCAGTATTGATCTTTTTTGGTTTTGCTTTCAATTTTTTCTCTTATGGTATAAATCTTGACCAGAAATCCGAACAAAAGATATTGTTTTCAAATATTAAAAGTTATCTGAAGATCTTCGGTTGTGAAGATGGTTTGTTTTATTCCGAACTTGAAAATGACGGAATAATATGTATAGAAGATAATATCGATAAATACAACGGGATGGCAGTTTTTTATCCTGCCTTCTTTGTATATTTTATAAACAGGACTTCACCTTATGCCGGTATGCTGGTCTGGCAAAGTTATATTTTTCTTATCTATTCTCTCGGACTGGTATCTTTGTTCTTTTTGCTCAGATCATTATTTTCCGATATTTCGACTGCTTATCTGGGAACTCTGATATATTATCTGACTCCGAGATTTTTCGCCGAATGTCACTATAATAATAAAGATATTGTTCAGTTATCTCTGCTTTTTTGTATACTTTTATGCGGATGGAAGATATATGAGAAACTGTCATGGAAATGGGTGATTTTATTTTCCGTTGTGGGTGCTTTTGCATCGAACATGAAGATTATCGGCATGTTCACTTGGTGTGGGACCGGGCTGGTTGTTATTTTCTTTCTTTTGATGAATAAGCGTTTAAAGCCGGCTGTTTTTATTAAGATCTTTTCTTCACTGATACTGTTTGTTCTTGTATATATGTGCATTACACCTGCATGCAGATCCGGACTTTTTACATTTTGGAGATTTCTGATAGCAAGTGCTCAGAATTTCTGGTGGAATGATTATGTGCTTTTTAAAGGCGCACTATATAACAAAGAGATAACGGGCATTCCGCGTGCATATCTTCCGACATTGATGTTTATTACCATACCTGTCGGTATAATCATTCTTTTTATAGCCGGTCTTTTATTATCGGCATTTGATCTGATCAAACATCCGTCTAAGATCATTACGGAAACAGGTTATATGTTTGCCGGATTTGGTTTAAGTTTTTTACCTTTGTTATATGCTGTTTACAGCAAAACTCCCGTATATAACGGATGGAGACATTTTTACTTTTCATATGCCGGGATAATACTCATAGTTTCGTATTGTATTGATCGTCTTCTTGATGTTTTCAGGAAAAAGAAGAATATTATCGTATCTGTTATAGGTATATATCTTTTGTTTCTGTTTACAGGAATATTACTGAATCATCCTTATGAATATTCGTATTTTAATGTACTTTCCGGAGAGAATATCGAAACGGTTTATGAGCTTGATTATTGGGATATGTCATTTAAGCAGGCATATGAGTATCTTCTTAAGGATACGGATGCTGATTCGTTTACGGTTGCTTCCTTATCAAATCCGGGAAAATGGGGGCTTGAAAATCAATATTTTGCCATAAGGGGAAGGGAAAGAAATCCGATTCAATTCTGTGAAGACTGGCATGAAGCGGACTATCTGATAATTAATCCAACATATGCATTTATGTATGCGGGACCGGATTATGAGTATGTAAAAAATGAATATGAACTTATCAAAGAAATTGATTCATACGGTAATGTCATCTGTGAGATCTATAAAAAACAAAAAGCTTCGGAGTGATCCGAAGCTTTTCTTTATGTTTAAATACTTATTCTTCAGTTTTTATGGATGAAGCGTATTTTCTGAAAGCCTTGCCGGTGTTATAGATATATACGAACTTTATGATATCTGTAATGATGGTACCTATCAACGAAGCTATAAGTATCAGAGCTCCGATGATTGGTATGAGAAACAAGATAAATACCGATGAGATCATACCGATCATACACCATTTATACCATTTCCACAGGTCGGCCCATTTTGCCGAAAGAATATCATCGACACCTTCAAGTGTATCCGAAGATGCACTGAAGAAATGGTATCCTTCAACGATCATTGCTATATATACAACAATATTGAATAATACAAACCACGCAGGAGTATTTCCTTTGAAAGCGAACGCATTGGTAAAGTGATATATAGTATTGATTAACGCACAGATGCCTGCTATCATGAAGCTTTCATGAATCTTGGATATACGGAATAAAACTAATGCGTATAACAGCGTAAATGCAGCTGTGACATAGCAGCATCCAAGGTAAAATCCCGGAAAAGTTGCCTGAATGCTGTTGCTTGTAAAGATAAAAGCTGCATTGGCGATCAACATTAATAAGAATATAAGGTCATACTTTTTTCCGAGTACCGGAGCATATTCGTAAATGTATTCCTGTTCTTCGGCTTCAGCAGCAAGCTTATCTTTTCTGAATTCGGGCTGATTACCTCGTGACTTAAAATTGGTGCATTCACCTTTTAATCCGCAAGTGGAACACTCGTTGTGGCCTTTATCCCTGCAGCAGATCGCAATGGGGCAGTCACCTTTTATAGGCATGCCGGGTCCGTTCATGCATCCGGGACAGTTCATTTCTTCTTTTACGGAACAGTTGATACAGCTTTTTCCACAATAAGTTTCTGCCATTTCTTCTCCTTTTTGGTTAAATGAAGATCCGGGTTATTAACTAAAAATTTAAGTACATGATTAAAATATACGAAATACCGTTTTCTATTTCAATGATTATATGAATAAATATTCTTTTTTTACGAAAACAGTTGACGTATCATGTACTAAAATCAATGGTTTTATGGTAAAATATGTGTGTTTTTGCGGTGGCACTTAATGCCTGAATCTATCGAAAGATCATAAGTTTAAATGACCGGAAAAGTACGTAAAAAAAATATATTTATGCGGAACTTGGATAATACCGGCAAGGTTTACATAATTCTTGCCTCGTTTTGGATCCTGATCTGTGCCGCAGCGTACTTTATTCTCTGTATCAGCCCGGTCTGTGATTATGATGAAAGTTATACCGTTTCGATGATCTCTCATTCATTTTCGGATATTGTGAAGATCACATCTAACGATGTTCATTCACCTATGTATTATTTTCTGGTCCGTATCTTTTCTTTCCTTCCGGGCATCACTTATGTACTTGCTCCCAAGCTCTTTTCTTATCTTTGTACAATGGCTTTTCTTATTCTGGGTTCTGTCTTTATGTACAGAAAATACAGTGCCGGAACGGCTTTTTATTTCGTGTTTATCGCTTCCGTATCGCCTATGATGATATCCCAGGTTTGTAACGGACGTATGTATGCTGCCGGACTTTTGTTTTTCTCGATCGCTTTTTATGAAGCGCATCTTCTGACCGAAGAGATCAAAGCTTCAAGGGTTGCGGTATTTATAGTTTCTTCCGTCATCACGGTCTGGCTGCATAATGTTTTTATGACGATGACGGTCTTTTTATTCACCATTTATATTCTTGTAGCCCTTTTCAAAAAGGACTACAAAAGATTCAGGGTATTTCTTTTATCGGGTATTGGTGTGGGAGCTTCTTACCTTCCCTGGATGTTTGTCACATTAAGACAGTTTGAAAACAAGAATTCTTCGGGAGACGTGATGCATCCGCTGTCGGACCTCGCCTGGTATAAGGAATACTTCAGGTTCTGGAAGGATGAACTGTTTTCAGGCACATTCTATACGAACGGATGGATGACGAGGTTCTGGATCTCTTTGTTTTTGCTGATGATACCTGTTCTGATCATCCGTATCAGGAAAAACAGGAATGACCTTTTGCCTGTGTTTGGCCCTGTGATCATGCTTCTGACATTTCTTTTTACGGGTATACTGCTTTTGATGTACAGCGGTCAGTTCTTCGCAAGATACGCATTCCCTGCGTTTACGGGGATCTGGCTTACTGCCGCGGTTGTGTTTTCCTTTGATCCGTTTGAAAAGAAACCTCTGAAAACCGCCTTCGGCATATTGAAGGTTTTCCTTTTGCTGACGGCGCTTGTATTCGGAATTAAGACGTATGCAGGTCAGAAAGCGGGTCTTTCGGTAAGCGGGATAGATGAGTATCTGTCGTGCATGGATGAAGTCAAAGAAGGCGATGCGGTTATGTTTTCCGATACATGGTCATCGCTCCTTCAGATATATGATACAGGCGAAGATTACTGGATATACGGACATAATCCGGAGGGTATGCCTTTCGAATATAAAGGGGTATATACAAATGCCGCCCAGATGGAAGAATATTCGAGAATATGGCTGGTCGGAAACGATATGATCCAGATGAATTCGATGGGAGAGGGTTATACCGAGAAAAAAACCATTGAATTCGACCATCATTCATATCATTTTATTGTAAAACTATACGAAAAAAGCTAAAATTAATCCTATATGTACGGAGGTAAAAATATATGGGAATGACAATGACTCAAAAGATCCTGGCACGTGCTGCCGGACTGGAATCCGTTAAGGCGGGCGACCTTATCATGGCCAAGCTCGACCTCGTACTCGGTAACGATATCACCAGCCCCGTAGCCATTCATGAGATCGAAAAAATGAAGGTTGACGGAGTGTTTGATAAGGACAAGATCGCACTTGTTCCAGATCACTTTGTGCCCAACAAGGACATCAAGTCCGCAGAGCACTGCAAATGCGTCAGGGAATTTGCAAGAAGAAACGAGATTACCAACTACTTTGAAGTAGGTGAGATGGGAATCGAGCACGCACTCCTTCCCGAGAAAGGACTTACCGTTCCCGGAGACGTTATCATCGGTGCCGATTCACATACCTGTACCTATGGTGCACTCGGTGCATTCTCAACTGGTGTAGGTTCAACCGATATGGCTGCCGGAATGGCTACCGGACAGGCCTGGTTCAAGGTTCCTTCCGCGATCAAATTTAATCTTACCGGAACGCTTCCCAAGGACATCAGCGGTAAGGATCTTATTCTTCATATCATCGGAATGATCGGTGTTGACGGTGCTCTTTACAAGTCGATGGAATTCGCCGGTCCCGGCGTTGCATCACTTTCAATGGATGACAGATTCACAATCGCCAACATGGCAATCGAAGCGGGCGGAAAGAACGGTATCTTCCCCGTTGACGAGAAGACCGTTGAATATCTTAACGAGCATACCACAAGGAAGTACACAGCTTTTGAGGCTGATGAGGATGCCGAGTACGATCAGGTTATTGACATAAACCTTTCCGAGCTTAAGGCAACCGTATCATTCCCTCATCTTCCCGAGAATACCCATACGATCGATG
>JAGCRJ010000353.1 GCA_017964745.1 Lachnospiraceae bacterium | reverse complement strand
TGACAGGGCTTATGACGGGATATGCAGGCTTCTTGCGGTAAACGGAAAACTTTGCAAAAAGATCTCCGATGAGCGTCTAAGACGGCTCGCCGGACACCATATATTCAAGGTTTATTTCTACGGGATATATACATACATATTCGGAAATCTCACCAAAGGACATATGAACAGGGATAGCCTGGAGGTAATAGGCAGGATCCTTGATGATAAGAGATACCGTAAGATCATCGGCATACTTCTTCGGAATTCCGAAAGGGATAAGGATGCCGAAGGTAATTCACCCGAAGAGTTTATGATAGCCATATTTTCCGTGCTCAGGATGAAAAGGGCGATATGGCTTCTTGAAAAGGTAAAAAATGTCTGTAAACGTAAATGAACCGTTAGTAGGCATAGTGATGCCTGTTTTTAACGCGGAAAGATTTCTTGAGGGATCGCTGCGTTCCGTCACGGAACAGTCGTACGGGAATCTGGAGATCATCTGCGTGGATGACGGTTCGACGGATTACAGTGCCGCGGTCATACAAAGGCTTGCGCTGACAGATGACAGGATCAGACTTTTATCCCGTGAAAACGGAGGCGCCGGCGCGGCAAGAAACCTTGGGTTGGACGAAGCAAAGGGAGAATATATCTTCTTTTTCGATTCGGATGATCTGCTTCATAGGAATGCGGTACGCACTCTGGTAAAGACCGCAGAGAAAAACAATACTGATATCGTGCTGTTCGGATACTATAAGTTCTCCGAAGACAAAAAGATACGCACGGACTTTTCGGCAAAGACCCTTAAAGTGCCCCTGAATAAAGTCATCTCTCCTCGTGATATATCCGGATGCCTGTATCAGGCCGATCACGGTATGCCGTGGAATAAATTCTATAAGACGGATTTTCTTAAGAAGACCGGTGTGAGATTTCAGACTCTTAAGAATACGAATGATGAATTCTTTTCACGTATCACAGTAGTTGAAGCGGAGAGGATCCTTTTTATGAACAGGAAATTTGTCGGCTACAGGGTTGGAAATAAGAACAGCCTTCGCGGGAATGCGGATGTGAACATTCTGGATTGCACATATGCTCTCAGTGCGGTACATGATGAGCTTAAGAAGAGAGGATATTACGATACATATTTGGATACGTACAGGAAACTTGCCGGATATGTGGTGATGCTTAAGCTCCTTGCGATAGAAGATAAGGACGCTTTTGAAGTATTTGTGACAGAGGTGAGTGAGAACACCCTGCACAGCTGCGAGATAGATGAAGATCATCTTGAAGACATCTACAAAGGATTATACAGGGCGCTGCTTTCAAAAGATGTAAATAAGGCGGCTACCGAAACGAAAAAGATAAAGAACGGAAAACGATAAGAATACCGATGAAATTTGAAGACATAAAATGGGATACGCTGATAGACGCAAAGAAGAATCCCTTTGCTCTTGATCTCGGTCAGGTTTATGAGTACAGGGACCTGATCCGTATCTTTGTGAAAAGAGATATTGCGGCGACATACAAGCAGACCGTTCTCGGTCCGCTCTGGTATATTGCGCAGCCGATCTTTACGACGATCATGTTCATCATCGTTTTCAGGCATGTCGCATCGGTAGGTACCGATGATATTCCACCGGTTCTCTTTTATTCCGTCGGAACGATCCTCTGGTCCTTTTTTAGCAGTCTGCTCACGAGTCAGGCCAGGGTTTTCTATGCAAACAAGGAGATCTTCGGAAAAGTATATTTTCCCAGGCTTACGGTGCCGATCGCGATAATCTTCGGGGAATCGATCAAATTCCTGATACAGTTTTTCGTATTTGCGATCATATATGCCCTGTATCTGTTCAAGGGTTACGGGTATTTTATTTCCGTCAGGGTGCTTTTGCTTCCGCTTGTGATCGTGTGGCTCATACTTATGGCGTCCGGACTCGGACTTATCATTTCTTCGATAACGACCAGATACCGTGATCTTGCGATGGCACTTGCTTTTTTCCTTTCAATGTTCATGTACGCGACACCGGTCGTTTACCCTCTTTCCGAAGTGTCGGGAAATCTGAGAACCTTCATCTGCCTCAATCCCATAACTGCGGTACTTGAATGCTTCAGATATTCCTGCTTCGGTACCGGCGTTATGGCTCCGGAAATGATTCTGTACAGCGCGGTCTGTACTTTGGTTTTCCTTTTCGGAGGATTGATTCTTTTTAACAGGAACGAAAAAGCATTTGTGGATGTCATTTAGGAAAGTTTATGAATGATATTGTTATAAAAGCAGAAAACATCGGAAAGTATTACAGACTCGGTCAGATAAATACGGGTATGTTTTATTCTGATGCAAGATCATGGATCTCACGCAGGCTCGGAATAGAGGATAAGACACTTAAGATAGGTGAGAGCGTCGGGGATAAGAAAGGTGTTTGGGCGCTGGATGATATCGATTTTGAGATAGAGCAGGGCGAACGTGTCGGGATAATAGGAAAGAACGGTGCGGGGAAGTCAACGCTCCTCAAGATCATAAGCAGGGTCACAGTCCCCACAAAAGGACGTATCGGAATAAAGGGAGATGTTGCAAGTCTGCTTGAAGTCGGAACCGGTTTTCATCCCGAGATGACCGGCAGGGAAAACATTTATCTTAACGGTTCGATCCTCGGAATGAAGCGTGCGGAGATAAATGAGAAGATCGATGAGATCATCGCATTCAGTGAGATCAATGAATATATAGATACACCTGTCAAAAGGTATTCTAGCGGCATGTATGTGCGTCTTGCTTTTGCGGTAGCCGCCAATCTCGACAGCGACATACTGATAGCCGATGAGGTGCTTGCAGTCGGTGATGCGGAGTTTCAAAAGAGGGCACTCGGAAAAATGAATGATCTCAGCAAAGGGCAGGGAAGGACCGTGCTCTTTGTAAGTCACCGTATGAACGCCGTAAAGTCTCTCTGCAATACCGGCATCCTTCTGGACAAAGGAAAGATAGTTCTCCGTGATGAAATCGATAAATGTATCAACAGATATCAGAGCGGTCTGTATGATGCAAAAACGAGCACTGATCTTTCGCACTACAATAATGAGTTTTTTGATCTGGATGATTTCAGACTGGTTGACGGAAACGGTAACGAACTGACTCAACCTGTTGAAAACGGCGGCGGTGCATTTGTACGTATCGAACTTGATATGAAAAAGGTTCACCATGCGTTCACTACCGGATACGCAATCTATAATGCCGACGGAACACTTATGTACTGGTCATACCTTACAGATGATTATGACGAGAACAACAATGTATCGGAGGGCAGGAATATCCTGACCGGAGAGATCCCCGCTCATTTCCTGAACGAAGGAGAGTACTTTATTTACTTCTCCGCAAGCCTGCATTATATACAGTGGATAGTAAATCCGGAAGAAGACTCTCCCTGCCTGAAGCTTCACATACAGGGCGGACTCAGCGATTCCCCTTTCTGGCCCGCAAGACGCCCCGGCGTATGTGCTCCGGTACTTAACTGGACTGTGGAGAAATGATGACCGGATCGATACGTTCAAAACAAGGAGGCAGGTCATGAAGCTTTCCGAGCATATTCGTACTTTACGGACGCTTGGTTTTTCATATGAGATCTTATACTGCATAAAACAACTTATCGTATCGGATGAAGGATCGCGGCTCTGCGAAATGCTTGAAGATAAAGAGAGCAGATATTTTGCCGCTCTGCCTTACGATGAACTAAGAGAGGAACTGGTCCGTGATTTTACCAAAAGATTCGGATATGAGCCTGACATAGATAATCCTGAAACCTATAACGAAAAGATCATGTGGTCAAAACTTAATGACAGAGATCCACTGCGCACCCTGCTTTCCGATAAGGCGGCTGTCAGGGACTGGGTCATAGAAAAACTCGGAACCGATAAATACTGTATCCCCAGGTACGGGATATGGAATTCCTTTGATGAGATCCCCTTTGACGAATTGCCGGATTCATTTATCCTGAAGACAAATCACGGATTTGCCACTAATGTGATAGTGAGAGATAAGTCTGAACTTGATATTGAAGAGTGCAGGAAAAAGTTCGACAGATGGATGAAGAAGAGTTTTCTTGGAAGGACCATGGAGTATCAGTATCTTGGTATTACGCCGAGGATAATATGCGAGGAATTGCTCTTTACGGACAAAGACGATCTTCCGGATTATAAGTTTTTCTGTTTCGACGGAAAAGTGTATTGTTCGTATCTTATGGAAGATTATTCGATTGATCCGCATAACGGAAAACTGGGTTTCCTTGACCGTGACTGGAAGCTGATGCCTTATCACAGAAAAGAATATAAGCCTCTGGATTCACAGCCTCCCAAGCCGGAAAACTACGAAAAGATGATAGAGATAGCAGAGACCCTGTCCGAAGGCTTTCCGCATGTGAGGGTCGATCTTTACAATACAGACGGCAGGATCTATTTCGGTGAAATGACATTTACGACCACAGCGGGACAGGGGCTTTTTGATCCTCCCGAATTCGACAGGATCCTCGGAAAGCAGTGGGTTATAAGATGAATAGACATCCCGGACTGCGGCTGCTTATCAAAACACTTAAGCATGTGATCGCAGGTGACAGGAATTACATACGGAAGATATCGGAGCTGGACGGAGACTCCGATCATATGGAGATATGTCATAACGGCAGCACGGATTATGGCAGTATCGTTTATGTGATAAAAGAAAATACCGGATATGACGGCTTTTGCGCAACCCTTATCTATGTGATCTATTTTCTTCTTTTCGCCAAGGAACACGGACTTGCTCCCGTGATAAAGCTGTCCTGTGAATTTGCCTATTATGACAGGGAAAAGTGTAAGGAGATATCTAACCCCTGGGAGTACTACTTTGTCCCCCGGGATGATGCGTGTGACGAAAGCAGTGCCCTGAATGTCTGCTACGGTAATTATCACCATCTTGGGTTTATGAAAAAAAGATATGATCTGAGTCCGTACAAAGCTGAAAACTATCATGACGAAAAGATATTCGGATTATGTCTGCCGGTCATCAGAGATTATATGAGGCTCAGGTCAGAAATAACAAATGAAGCATCCGACATCCTTGCTTCCGTCACCGAAAGGGGTGGTAAAGTTCTCGGTGTTCATTTCAGGGGAACAGATTACAAACAGGGTTTTGACAGACATCCCGTATTTGTAGATGAAGGACAGACCATAGAAGAGATCGTGAAAGCGATGGACACGGGAAGATTTGATGCGGTGTTCGTTGCTACGGATGATGCATCGGTATGTGAACGGATAAAGGAAACCGTCACAGATCATCCCGTGTTATATTTCCCCGATGCGTACAGAAGCAACGGTATAGAATCCGTTGCATTCAGCAAAAGTGTGCGAAAGTTTCATCATTATCTGCTTGGATATGAAATAGCAAGGGATATGTATACGCTCAGCCTCTGCGACGGACTTGTAGCCGGAAAGTCTTCCGTCGGATTCATGAGCAATCTGTATAAGCGCAGCAGGGATGAAGAGTACGAATATATGCATATCATAGACAACGGTAACAATTCCAACGGTAATGCGTATTTTAAGGAATCCTGAAAAAATAAATAATGATATCACCTATGGGATCATTGAATCGGGAGAAGGCAGTAAGAAGCTTTCTTCCGATTTCAGATATGTTTTCGAAGACAGGCTGAAGCTCGGAGATGCCGTCTGCTTTGACACCGTGGGTGCTGTAAGCGGTGAATCCGGCAGTGAATACGATATGTATATCTGCTGTGCATATGATCATGAGGATGCGGTGAGAAGCCTTTCTGCGAAGGGATTTGTGTACGGAAAGGATTTCTTATTTGCGGAGGATTTCTTCTGCCTTCTCGATGATTGGAAAAATTCCGAGATTGCATATAAGGCACATTCCGGTGATCTTATAGGCTGCTTGAAAGCAATCATGTTCGGATATGCCGCAAAGCACGGGATAGTTCTTCCGGAAGATCCTCACAGGGATATCCTGACAGAAAAGCATTTGCCCGCAAATAACAGCCATGCGGTTCAGAGATTCTTTCATGCTCTCTATATGATCCCTGCGTTGATCGAGGCATTTCCTCGGATCTTTGCAAACAGAAAAGATTACGGTGATTACGATCATATCTGTTTTTACTCTGTTTCCGATGCGGTAAAGTTCAGAAACGATCACACGGAATTGGCTTACAAGGTTATCACCGTTGAAGAACTGAAAGCTCATACGATGGCTTCACTGTATATGAAAGCTGTTTACTCTGACAGAAGACAGAACAGCTGCTCTTGTGATGTGCCGTTTAACACTTTGTGGATAGGAAGGAACGGCACAACAAGGCTTTGTGACTGTCCCGATTTTCTGGATATCAGCCTCGGTAACATAGGAGTGACCGGAACTTCCGAGGTTTGGAATTCAACTTTGGCGAAGATCATCCGTTTATCCGTTATCAATAATACATATACCTTCTGTTCAAGGAATCTCTGCGGCAAACTTTCCGGGGACAAAGAGCAGACATTGCTTTTGGAAAGAAGAGCAGTTTCTGAATACGATCATCCCCTGAACATCAATGTCGCAAATGACTATGTTTGCAATCTACATTGTCCTTCGTGCAGAAAATGTATTCATGCGAAAAACGATGAGAATGAAGAAACGGAGATACGTTGTTGCATCGATTCCCTGTTTGAATCCGGCTGGCTCGAAAAGGCCGACAAGCTGCTGGTCGGCGGAGGAGGAGAGGCATTTCTTTCCGGGAATTACAAGAGAGTGATATACGGCGGAAGTGAAAAGAGGAACAGCATTACCATAATGACCAACGGCACTCTTTTTACCGAAGAAGAGTGGGAAAAGCTTCAAGGCAAGTATGAGAGTATCAGCTTTATGGTTTCCGTGGACGCAGCCGGCAAGGAAACCTATGAGAAGGTAAGATGCGGAGGAAGCTTTGAGCGTCTCATGAAGAATATGGATTTCTTGTCCGAACTGAGACGGCTGAATAAGGTGGATTCCGTAAAGGTTATTATGATCGTACAGAAGGCCAATTACACCGAAATCCCTGCGTTCATAAGATGGGCGAAGGATAAAGGCTTTGACGGAGTCAGTCTATCCCATATCAGAAACTGGGGAACATATGACGACCGTGACTTTTATGAGAATGTATCCATGTTTGATATGTCGGGCAATATGAAACCGGAACTTGCCGAAGTACTTGCCGATCCGGTCTGCATGGATCCTATGGTGAATACAAGCTGGAAAGCGCAATAATATGGTTTTAATTTATTGGTATCCGATGTTATAATATTTTAAATGTTTTTGCAAATTTTTTTCTTATAAAGTGGGGGCTTTTATGAAAAAATACAGTGTACTGATCTCCGGAAAGCAGAAGATCATTATTGACGATTTCTTTAATCATCTTTCGGATGATTTTAATCTTCTGACCACCTCTCTTCGCTATGAAGATCTGGTCAATCATATCAATCTTTTCCAACCCGATATTTTCATAATCTGCCTGAACGGTGAAACAAGGGATGAATACAATGTTCTCATCGAGATGAAGAGGATACTTACAAGAGAAGGTATCTTTGTGTTTATCTGTGGAGATCATGACGATTGCAAGGCATTTAATGAAACTGTCGTATATATGGCTGAGGAGACATTTGAAAAGCCCATATCCATTGACAGGATAAAAGAAGGCATCCTCGACTATATGCATGAAAAGGAAAAGAAAGCGGAAGAGGAAGTAAAGCTTCAGCTCAAACTCGAGCAGCTCAAAGAACAGCAGAGGCGTAAACACATACTCATCATCGATGACGATCCTGTTATGCTGAAGGTGGTCAAGGAACAGCTTTCCGATGACTATGATGTTGCGACCGCGATAAGTTCAAAGATAGCGTATAAGTTCCTTGAAAATAAGGACACAGATATGATACTGCTGGATTATGAGATGCCGGGTGAGGACGGTCCATCGACGTATAAAACCCTGCGCACCATTCCGAAGCTTGAAACCACTCCCATTGTTTTTCTTACCGGTGTCACCGATAAAGAAAAGATAAAAGAGGCACTTGTATTAAAGCCTCAGGGTTATCTTCTCAAGCCTCTCGACAGGGAGAAATTGCTCGGAACGATAGAAAAATTCATCGGTTAACTTACAGGGGAGGTAATCCATGGGTTTTTATCTGGTTTTTACAATATTGATGATCGTCTGTATCGGAACTGTCATCTTTAGTCTGACCGAGAAACATAAAAACATAGGATACATTTTTACCTCCATCCTTGTAGTTATCTTAAATATTTTCTGCCTTTATATTCTTGCTGCGGATACCCTTGAAGAGGCGAGGCGTGCGCTGATCCTCTATTACCTTATTTATCCGTGGCTCTTCTTCGGCACACTCTGGACGGTCGAAGTTTCCGATTCCCTTAAAAAGCATTATGACTGCTATATAGTCATGGGCCTGATCTGTATATTCCAGACGGGTCTTGTTGCCGTATCCGCATTCAAAGATTCATGGATAAAATATGATTACTTCAGCGTGTTCGGAAGGGAATGGTGGGTGGCCTGCATGCCCGGAGGCGAGTACCATTCATTTGTGCTTCCGGTTTTTCTGGGGCTTTGCGTGGTGAATGCACTCATTATCTTTACGGTTATGATGTATTATCTTCATCATGTCCCGAAGGAGTTCAAGTTCAAGTACATCATATTTGGTGTGTTCCAGGGCATCATGCTTGCCATGATACTTCTTACGTTCATTCTTGAATGGCCCGTATGGATCCATACCATTTTCATGAATTTTATCTGTTTTTTGGATTATTATTATCTGTTTATTTATTCCGATTTCAAACTCCGTGACACGGTTCTGTATGATTTTGCGAATGATATGACCGACGGACTTATAATCTATAACAAGTTCGGCGAGCTTGTTCATCTGAATGACCGTCTGAAGGTTGTCCTTACGGAAGAATCACTTGAAGGGATAAAGAATCTTCATGTTTTTGAAGAACGTCTGGCTGCCAGCCCTCTGGATCCTAAATACAATGTTCTGATATATAAAAACGGTGATACGGATTATTATTTCAGGATAAACAGATCCGTTATCGGACCGGAAAATCATGAAATAGGCACTGTTTATATCATGCATGATTCAACTGCATCCGTAAAGCAGATGAAGTATATGGAAGAAATGAATGATGAGCTGGAAAGAGCGGCTAAGATGAAGTCGGACTTTCTTGCTAATATGAGTCATGAACTCCGTACTCCCATGAATGCTGTTATCGGTCTTGCCGAGATAGCCCAGAGAGAAAAGGATGTATCACCGAGCGTAAGAAATCTTCTTGATCAGATCTCAAGTTCCGGTAAGAACCTTCTGACAATAATCAATGACATACTTGATTTTTCCAAGATCGAGGCGGGGAAGATGGAGATCATTCCCGAAAAGTATGAACCGCTTTCGGAAGTAAATGATATTTCATATATCATGGAATCGAGGATCGGCGAGAAAAATATCAACTTTATATTCCTGGTTGATACTACGCTTCCTCATGAGCTTATCGGAGATAATATGAGGATCAGACAGGTCCTCATCAATCTTACAAATAATGCGATCAAGTTCACCGATCACGGAATTGTTAAGATTGAACTGACATGTCATCATATTTCCGATGACGAGGTCAAACTCGAATTCCACATTGTGGATACCGGACGGGGAATCAAGGAAGAAGATCTTAAGAAGCTTTTTGTCAGCTTCCAGCAGGTTGACAACAAGAGAAACAGGAATGTCGAAGGAACAGGTCTCGGACTTGCAATCTCCAAGAGACTTGTTGAAGCGATGGGCGGTGAGATCGGTGTCAACAGCAAATACGGAAAAGGCAGTGATTTCTGGTTTACCGTTCCTCAGAAGGTCTCAAATAAAAAAAGGGATCTTGTAGTCGATGATGCGGAGAATAAGTATGTGTTCTGCCTGAATGAGAATGCGTTAATGCAGGATGAATTTACGAATGAAATGAACAGATTCGGGCTTGAGGGCAAACTGATCACTTCACTTGAGAAATACTCGCCTACCGGCAAACATGATTATCTTTTCTTTGAAAGCACATACTATAAAAATGAAATGCAGAGCTTCCTCGATGAGCATCCCGATGTCATGGGTATCATGCTCTGCGGATTTGATTCGACATACAGAAGCGACAGGAAGAATCTCCGCATTCTCAAAAAGCCATTGTCAACACTCGCAATGGTCCTTGCGTTTAACGGCAAGACTATAGATCAGATGAAGTTTAAGACAAGAGAGGCGAAATATGTCCACTTTACCGCACCCGATGCTAAGATACTGATCGTTGATGATAACTCTATCAATCTGAGTATTGCGGTCGGTCTTCTTGAGCCTCTTGAGGTCAAATGTTCTATTGCACAGAGCGGTATGGAGGCAATAGAGAAATTAAAAGAGGAACGCTTCGATCTTATACTTATGGATCATATGATGCCTGAGATGGATGGAGTTGAGACATCACGTGAGATAAGACAGACTCTTCCCGAAGCCGATGATACACCGATAATAGCCCTTACGGCGAATGTGATGGAAGGAAGCAAGGAACTGTTCCTTAAGGCGGGAATGGTGGATATGATCGCCAAACCGATCGATGTCAACCAGCTTAATGCCAAACTGATAAAATGGCTTCCCAACTATCTCATCAACGAAGAAAAGGAAACCGAACCTGTAAAAGAAGAAAGCTACGATCAGATCTATGACTGCCTTGACTGCGTTAAGGCGATCAAAGGGCTGGGTACCGAAGCGCTTTTCAAAAAGGTGGTCGAGGATTACTTCAAGGCCGGCAAAGAAAACATGTCATCTATCGAGAATGCTTACGTAGCATCCGACTGGCATAATTATGCGATAAAGACTCATTCGTTAAAGAGTACTTCCAGACAGATCGGTGCATATGATCTCGGTGATATAGCCGAAAAACTTGAGTTAGCCGGCAAAGCGGAAGATGAAAATGAGATCAGGAAATATCATGAGACAGCTATGACAATGTACCAGAAGCTTCTTGTAAGGCTGTCGAAGTATTTTGACGGATCTTCGGAGGAGAATCCTTCCGCCTCAGATGATAAGTCCGAGATATCGGATGACAGAATAAAAGAGATCTTCGATAAACTCAGGGAAGCCTGTGATAATCTTGATATGGACGTAATGGAAGAGTGTGGAAAAGAATTGGAGGGCTATTCGCATCCTGGAAATAAACAGACCATCGTTAAAAAAATGCTTGATGCGATATCGGGGATAGACACAGACAAAATTACCGAGCTGATGGATGAATATATGAAATAGGAACACATTGATGAATTTTTCGCTTGAGACAAATCATAACAAAGGCTACGACATGGAGCTCGGAAGACTCGATGCCCGCGGAGAGATGTTCGGCATATAAGGAAGTATACATAATATACCGATCTGCACTTAAATTCCATGCGTTATTTAACACAAACTCAGATCTGTCGCCGATTTGACGATATCAGCCAAAAGCAATATAATATTTAGACCGATATTTGAACCATCTGTTTTTGGGCATTTGGGATTTAGGACGAATCCCATTACGGATAGATGGTTCTAATATACTTGCGTTTAATGGCGGGGGAATAATGAGAAACCGTAGTAAAAATGCCAATTACAATATCGCATATTTTATGTCCGATATTATACTTGCTTCCCTGGCATTTGTTGTAACCTCGGTCATCTATAAGTTCAAGTATATAGCTAATCTGGATTATTATATCCTTCACGCGTCGGCCATCTTCCTTATCATCGTTTTCAACAACAATAAAAGGCTGTATGATACCACACTGTTCTTTTATTTCGACCGCTGGCTGAACTATCTCAGCTGGTCATTTATCTATGCCAACGGACTCGTGCTTGTTCTTGCTTTCTGGGTAGGAAGATGCAAGGTCAGCATTTTCTTCTATGTGATCTTCTGTATCATTGAATATGCATTTTTGCTGCTGAGTGCTTTTGTGATGCGAAAGGTTCTCCGAAAGAGAAAGACCTATGCTTCGAGAACGCTTTTTGTGGGATCGAAGGCAATGTACACCAAAGTAGTACGCTTTCTCGCGCACAACAGCATGAGCGTGGAGGTGATCGGCTATCTCCCGGAATCGCATTATATTGCTGAAGACGATGATACACCGTATCTCGGTACGATCGATCAGCTGGAGGAGATCGTCCATGAGCATTCCATCGATCAGGTCTTTTTCATGCAGCACAGGGCTCAGCCCGTCAGTTATGAAAAGTATGTGGCGCTATGCCTGGAAATGGGACTGATCACACGTGTTTTGGAAAGACCATACCATATTTCTCATACAAGCAGTGCAATCTGCAATATAGGACCGTATCCTGCACTGACATATCATAATGTAGATCTGAACGTGTATTCACAGTTCGTCAAGCGTGTCATAGATCTGCTCGGAAGCTTATTCGGGATCATCGTATTCGGAATCCCGATGATCATTGTTGCCATTCTGATAAAACTGGATTCCAAGGGACCCGTTATCTTTAAGCAGGAGCGTGTCGGCAAGAACGGACGCCGCTTCAAGATCTATAAATTCCGCAG
>JAGCRJ010000352.1 GCA_017964745.1 Lachnospiraceae bacterium | reverse complement strand
GGTCCGAGGAACATGGTCATCAGGTAGAAGAACGGATATGCAAATACCGCTATACCCTTTTTGCTTCTCTTGTAGATCACGATGAACAGATCAAGTACGAAGAACCAGAAATAAAAAGCCGGCTTCATGAGTATCGAAACCACCGGCCATTTCATATATGAATTGCCGTTCACGATATGGGAATACATTTTCTCCACGGAAGGAAGCAGCGAATGCGAAGGGATTCCATCTTCCAATGCGGCATTCGGTGAAGCGTTGAAAGTATACAGAAGTCCCAGATCGCTGTCATCGCCGTACCCAAGCATCTCTGCATGCGATCTGTCACCAACGTACCAGTAACCTATCGTAAGTCCGATGAATGCATCGATATAGTCGTTGGGATAAGCTTTTCCGATCTTTATATAATCACGTATCAGCGTATTGCCTTCGCCTATCCATGCCGAAGAGTTATATGCACTGATCGTGGACTTGGGGCCGTCCGCGATCCATGGATAATAATCACCCCACTGATAATCGGTTACGTATCTGCAAAGTATATCCACCTGCTCCTGAGTCAGATTCTCACGCTGGTACTTTATAACTCTTACCATCTGCATTATGGGGACACTGTATTTTTCCATCTCGGAACCGGGTATGGCATTCATGGTAGTCCTGATCAGTGTCTTGGAACCGAGTCCCGCAGCGATCATAAGTACCGTGACAAAGGCAATGAGCACCTTCTTCCTGATCCCTTCCTGAACAAGAAGAAATGCGGGGACAAGGAATAAAAGCGCATAGGATGCATTGTTCCTGAATAAGATGTTCAGAATTCCGGTCACAACGAAAAGAATGCACAGTGTGGCCGAGGGCTTTTCCGTCATGCGTATCACGATAAGGATCACTAAGACGAAAAATGCGGTGAACAGTATATCCTTGGTCATGCTTATCGCAAGAACGGGATTAAAGGGAAGAAGCGCAAACATCAAAAACCAGATGACAGCCGCAAGACGGCCCGATCTTTTGAGAACAAAGGTGATGCCCGCGCTTATGGACGAAGCGAGGACGATACTTTGAAGCAGTGCGAAGATCGCCATTCCCGCAGCGGTCGATCCCAGGCGTACTCCGAGCAGATAAAAGACCCTTATCAGGAAAGTGTGAATGAGCGGCTGATACTCAAAGAACCATCTGTATCCCCTTACCGCTTCCTCGCACTGCCTGTTGAAATCGTAACTCATGATCGCGGGATAATACGCAAGAAACGCGGGAAGCCAGAAAAGCTCGAGTCCCGCAAGCAGAATGAGAAATGTCTTCTTTTCGTTGACAACAGTCTCCCCGGAAAACGTCGGAAGTTTATATTTTCCTTCCGCGATCCTGAAGAGTCTGTAGGTAAAAGGAAGAACCAGAACGGAAAGACACAGACCGCACAAAAAGATCACGGCCTTGCCCCTGATACCGGGCGCCGTCATCTCCCTGAGCTCAAACTGGCATCCGAGATCGGTCGCGATGCCGAAGAGAGTTCCGTAGACAAACGCATATCTGAGCATTTTCCGTGAAGCTTCTCCGTCTTTACGAATAAGACCGAGCAGCCCCGTCTGAATTATGAATATCAGTATTATGGAAATAGCGGATAAAAGAAAACCGAACGATCCGAGATCCTTACCCGAATCGCGGACAAGAAAGCAAAGCCCGCAAAAGCCGAAAAAAGTAAGAAGGACCGCAGGGACTATCGCCTTATGATCTTTTTTGAAAACTTCGAAAAACATAAGGAAATTATAGCATAAAACAGGGTGTTTACATATGATAGGTCGAAAGCACCATTATCAGTCTCCACACGCCGCAAAGGAACATGACCGTTCCCGGAAAGAACCTGAACGTTAAAGGATCGGTGCCCGTTTCATCTTCGGAAGCGATACGTATAAAGGGCATTGTGATGAAGTAACCCGAAGCAAATAAGAAGATCTCAAATGCGGGAGTAAACAGTCCGGCGAACGCACATGATACCGATGCCAAAGTGCAGACGGTAATAACCTTGCGCATTGCTCCTTTTCGAAGAGAGTAAACAAGAAGCAGGATCCCGGCACAGATCATCCAGGAAGGAATATAGGCGATAAGCGCCCATTTCCTGTCTTCAAAGCTCAGGACCGAGCCCCCTGTGAACGGGGCCAGGAATCTGTCGGGGCGAAGATAAACCGTGAATGCGGATGCTCCAAGGAAAAAAAGCGCGATGCTTCCAAAATCCGCTTTCATTATAAGCTTCGGGATCAGCAGAAGAACGATCATCGAAACGACAAGCACAAGATCGACAAGGATATTCCAGACTTCCCTGGAAAGCGCACCGGTTGCGATGAACAGCGAATATCCCGCTCCGGTCGCGGTATTTGTATCGTGCAGGGCAAGTGCCGCAAGGACGAAAACCGCCATTGCCTCAAGACAGATGATGATGTCTATATTCTTCTTTTTCGTAAAGAATGAACGCATTTTACACCAATATGAAATACATTACGGCCGCCGATGAAACAAGCAGCATTACGGACAGAATGAAACGTGCGTAGGGATTCTCCCTGCGGAAAACATCACGCAAAAGTGACAGGGATACGATCTCAATCAGCACACAGGTACCGAACGCCGCACGGTCGGGATAATGGGGAGATGCGATCATCGCAGCGTATGAAAGGAATGCTCCGATGAGAAGAACCGCATTTTCCGCGGAAAGCTTCCGGTTTACCTTGATCCTGTGCACGATCAGCGCGCCCGCAAGTATCGCTAGCGAAGGGAAGAGATAATCTCCCGCTCCCTTAAGCATCTGGAGAAGCCTGTCGGGAAGAGTCAGTGCAAGGTCCTCCGTCGAGTCGGTCTTCCTTACGAAATTTCCCGGAGCCAGAATGCAGAAGCACGAACCGATAAAGGATGCAGCCACGCCTTCTATCATCCATATCTTCCTGTTCCGGGTGATCCCGCCTTTGCGGATGCATATAAACGTAACGACAGCCGCGGCAATGCACGATGACGGTCCCATATTCTCGGTACTCCAGCCCGTGATCAGTCCGAGGAACGGCATGAATGCACAGGCGAGCGGTATGTCCTTTTTATCCGGATCGAGTGCTCTTAAGTATACGATATAGAAAAGAACGATCCAGACCGACGAATATACATAGTTTGCACATCCTGCCTGCCATAGCATGCTCATCCGGAAAGTGGGACAGCATGTGATGAGCATTCCGAACGCAAGCGCAAACTCAGTTATATACAAAGATGCACTCCCGGATACGTCCTTCCTTTCCGAAGAAAGCCTTGAAAGCACACACATAAGAAAGACCAGGACGAGAGTCATGACGGTATTGATCACATCGGCGGCTCTTTCACCGCTCATCAGTGAAAGCTGCAGAAAAGCGTGGGTGAAAGATCTTCCTCCCCAGTTCACGTAATGCCAGACCTGGGATCCTATGATATCCCCGATCCCGTCAAGAGTGCTTCCGTCCCGAAGATCGGTCGAATACCACAGATCATCCATCATAAACGGGATCCTGACGTTGGAACAAAACAAAAGAAACGCCGCAAGAACGGTAGCCGTCACACATATGACAGGCAGCACCGCTTCACAGGGCGTTATTTCCCGGGATGTTCTGTTTTCCTTTTCACCTTTATTCATAGCTCGGATATCTATATTGATTATATATCATATCCGTCAAAAAGTCCTTATATGTGAAAGAACTCCGGCCGGAGCCGGAGTCTTTCATAAGATTTCAGGGGAAGAATGTTTGGGTCGTACGTCTGTCATTAATACGGTTCTGTGTAATAGACATCCTCGTAATAATCATAATTGTAATTTGCAAATTCATCTATGGTAAGTCCGGTCAGTTTTTCGATCAGCTCCACGGTCTTCTGATCATTTTCCTGAAGGTATAAATAGAAGAAATGTGTCGATGTGGACTCTTCGTTGTAGACCATCTCATACCTGCATATAAGCTGGTATTTATAGATGTTTCCGTTAAGAGCGTTTAATCCGTCCTCATCATAGTTTTTCCTGAACTCATCAAAGTATACGTCCATCACCTGATGCATCTCCTCGTCGGAGAAACTGTAAACTCGGTTTCCGTAATCGTCCACCAGCTCCACTGCCAGAGGATATCCCAAAAGTCCGCAGTTGAGGGGATAATTGGTATCCCTGTATTCATCGAGCTTGGAGATCTCAATAAACAGCTCCGGATCCGCTATGCGGTAGGATCTGTAAAACGGAGGTCCTGCCTTCCTGTCGAGCTCAAAATATACGTAGCCGGATATTTCGGATCCGGAATACAGATCATCGCCTCCGGACAAGGTCTTAAGTCCCGTAACCGGATCAACAACGGAATATGTATAACCCGATCCGGCAGTATATTTTTCGTAAACCACCTTTTCGGTCCTGAGGATCCGCTCAGCCAGTTCATTCGGGATTGCAACATCTCCGTAATGCTCGGTGATGAAACGGTCTTCCGACCAGGTGATATAACCGGGCTTTCCCTCAATCGGCACATAGCCGCTGCCTGTATCACCCCAGTAGGAATAATCAGGTTCCATACGAACATATGCTTCGGCAATATTGTTTTCCGGAACAATGTGATTGTCGAAATTGATCATATCGAACATAAATGCCGACAGGACGAGTTCAGCTGCAATGACGCTTCCTATCATCTGTCCCAGGTGATCGAAAAAGCTCCTGAAGGATTTCTTCTGGATGATCTCCAGAATTCCGAACATAAGTACAACGAACAGTGCGGTTATGACCATGCACCAGCCGGTATATCCGGTATCCCCGATGACGATCTTTGCAAACGCCGCTACGTAAAGTCCCACAAGCACGCTGTTCACGGAACGGAGAACGAATTTATATACTTTTCCGATGGTTCCGTTCTCGGCCGCTTCACTCTTTCTCGTCACATACATCCTGTATGCGACAATGAAATTGATGACACAGACAGCCAGTGTCAGGAACAGGCATACGACGGTTGAAGGTGTATCAAAGTATAAACCCAGCCTGTCCATCCTGCTGGACATCACAAAGCCGTATACTACGGGAGAAACCAGCTGGGACATCCAGCCGACCTCAAGAGTATCCAGTGCCGGCCGCCAGAAATGTTCAAAAAAGTTCTGGGCCATCACGATCATGCAAAAATACGCAACAATTGCATCCAATCCGAGACAGAGCAGATTTACCAGAGAATTAAATACGGTTCCGGATATTGCCGTGGCCAACACCGCAAGGTTATAAACACATACAAATGTGATCGTTGCTCCAAGAAGCATCTGCAGACTGCAGGTAACGGCATGAGACAACACCCCGTATGACCCGAGCCTTGCGGCTATTATGATCAGTATGATCAGCCCTGATACCGCAAAGGGAACTAACCACATAAGAAAACCGTTCAGATAAATGACCGCAAACTGCTTTCCTCTTTTTACGGGGACGGAATTCATCATATCCGTCATACTCTTGCTAAACAGATGCCTGAAACCGCCGACTCCCACTATCAGTGCTCCGCACAAAGCCACCACAACTGACAGTGCTCCGAGATAACTGCGATACAGTGAATCCACGGAATCAAGTGCCTGACGCACCAGCATTTCGTGATCTGAGATGTTATACCAGTTGTGATATCTGGACAGGATAAAGATCGTAGCAAAAGGTCCCATCAGGAACTGTACAACGGAAGAAAGCACAAGCATCCATTTCCTGTGTCTCAGATCTTCGACCATCAGACTCACGAGGGATATCCCGGTCTTTCTCACCGGTTCCGTTACTTGAACATTGGTATTTTCTTCTTTCATCATTTCAGCCTCTGTTACTGGATTATTATTTGGTGATTCCGGTGAAGTCATATCCCAGTACCTCCGTTTCACTTATGAATATCTCCTCAAGAGTAAGTGGCAGAACCTCGTAGAATACGGGGACCTGCGATGAGATCACCGTCTCGACCTCCGTGCGTCCTCCGCGGATGGTGAGTGTGACCAACGAGCCGCGGCGCTCTTCGGAGATCACCTTGAGATTGTTCCTTACGGTATCGAGCGATGCGGAATCCCTGAAGACAACCTGCACCTTATAGATACCGAGCTTCATATCTTCAAGATCCTTGGAAAGGATAACTCCGCCCTTGTGGAGAAGTCCGACATACTCGCAGATGTCCTCGAGCTCTCTTAAGTTATGGGAAGCGATGACGGGAGTGATCCCGGCTTCTTCCATATCGTGTATGAAAAGCCTCTTGACGGCCTGCCTTACGACCGGATCGAGTCCGTCAAATGTCTCGTCACAAAGGATATACTTACATCCGGATGCAATGCCGAGCATGATCGCGAGCTGCTTTTTCATTCCCTTTGAGAATGTCTGTATCCTGCGCTTCTTATCCAGCGAAAGGCTGTCCATAAGATCCGAGAATCTTTCCATGGAGAAAGTCTCGGGATACATGGTCCGGTAAAACCGTGCCATTTCCTCGGAATTCGATCCGGGATAAAAATACTGGTCATCCGATATGAAGAATATCTTCTTTTTCGCGTCGGGATTCTCATAAACGGGCTCTCCGTCAACGAGTATCTCTCCTTCATCCGGCTTGCATACTCCGCAGATACATCTGAGCAGGGTACTCTTTCCGGCTCCGTTTGTTCCCACAAGACCGAAGACCTGTCCCTCGGGCATATCGAACGAAACTCCCGAGAGTGCTTTTATATCTTCGTATTTTTTACTTACGTTTTTTATCTCGATCATCTTACATCCCTCTCGTATGCTTTTCTGACGCATTCAATCGCCTCATCAAGTCCGATGTCACAGGACCTGCTCTTCTGAGCTGCAGCTCCCAGCTCCTCAAGAACCTCCGCTTTGAGATTGCTCTTCCACTGGGATTCCTCACTGACGTAATTTCCGCGTCCGGTTATGGTGGTTATATAACCCTTCTCCTCAAGAGCGGCATATGCTCTCTGCACGGTGTTGGGATTTACCGACAGATCGACTGCAAGATTCCTTACGCTCGGCAGTCTTTCACCCGGGACCAGGCCTCCCTGCGCTATCAGGTTCATTATCTTATCCGCTACCTGTTCGTTCAGCGGACGTTTGTCCCTGTAATCAAGTACTATCATCTCACCCTCCGATGCTACTATGGTGTATTAAGACATTTAATACACTTATGACAATAAAATAACACGGCCCTGAGGCCGTGTCAATAGTTATGCTCTGGATATTACATATTCCGCAAATTTCTCGGGAGTGTTGATCTCCTCCTTTGAAACCTCGGAAGGAGCGATTGAGATGTTAAACCTGCTCTCAACCTCCACAAGAAGATTGAGGTAATCTATCGAATCAAGAAGTCCCGACTCGAAGAGATCCACATCCGTTTCCTCGAGGACAACCTCGTCATCGCATATTTCCGCAAGCAGCTGCAGTAACTTTTCTTTCATTCGAAAAACCTCCGTTGGGGATCATTTGAAACGAGTACATTATCACTCTATTTTTTAAGAGATGCAAGCAGTGCTCTTCTGTCGGTCTTTCCGTTTCCCGTCATCGGCAGTTCCTCGAAAAAGATAAACTTCTTGGGGATCATATAATCGGGAAGAAAGCTCTTTGCCTCGGCTCTCAACTCCTGTCCCGCCTTGAATGCACTCTCGGGCATCTTCTCGGGGATGATGCATGCGGTAAGGCTTATGATCTTGCCGTCCTTTTCATTCGGGATGACCGTTGCCTTTTCCACACCCGTAAGCTTCATCAGGTTATTTTCGATATCCTCGAGCTCAATGCGGTATCCGTGGAGCTTTATCTGAAGGTCTATCCTTCCCTGATAAAAGAGCAGACCGTCCCTTAGGTAACCCTTATCACCGGTGCGGTAGCCCCTTACTCCGTTCTCTTCAAAAAATGCCTTCGCACTCTGCTCGGGAAGATTTCTGTATCCAATGCTGACTGTATCTCCGAGGATTATTATCTCGCCGCTCTCGCCTTCGGGAAGATCCTCTCCCTTCTCATCCCGTATCTTAAGATCGCTTCCCGGCTTGATCCTACCCACGGGAAGCGGATCGTATTCCTCACACACCTCATCCGTAACGGTCACGTCGGTGATTGCAACGGTGCTCTCGGTGGGACCGTATGTGTTGATGACCTCGGCCTTCGGAAATCTTTCACGAAGCCTCTTTACAACAACGGGAGGAAGCGTCTCTCCGCAGAACAGAAACCTCTTCAATTCCGGCAAAAGCTCCTGTGAAAATCTCTTGTCCGAAAGGCACACTTCCGCAAAGGAAGGCGTGGATACCCAGATCCCTGCGCTGCTCAAACCCAGCGATTCCATGAGAAGTCCGATATCGGCCTGTACTTTCTTGGGAAGAACATGCAGTGTTCCGCCGCTGTAAAGACACATATAAAGATCCATTACCGACAGGTCAAAGGAAAAAGGAGCCTGATTCAAAAATACGGGCTTTTCGCCTTCCGCAACTCCCGCTCCGAGCCCCATAGCCCAATGAATGAAATTATCCAGACAGTCTCCGGTTATCTGAACGCCCTTGGGAGTTCCGGTACTTCCTGAAGTGTAGATTATATAGCATACATCGGAACCCGATATCGCCTTATCCGCAGGCACTCCCTTTGAAACTTCCGAGGTAATGCGAGTTATCTCTTCAAGCGTTACGCACCCTTCGGGACCTTCCTCACCGCAGGGGCTGAGTATGATCTCGGGCTTAAGGTTATCTATGATCCCTTTAACTCTGTCGGAGGGAACGGATGTATCAACGGGACAGTACCCCCTTCCCGACAAAAGAGAACCCAGAAAACATACTATCATCATCGGATCCTTGTGTCCGTATACGACCACGGGGGTATCGGTCTTAAGCTTCCCGTCAAGATATGCCGCAAGGGCTTCCGCCCCGTCCCACAGTTCTTTCCATGTAAGTCTTTTGATTTCCCCGCCGGGGATCACGTATTCGTAAAATACTCCGTCCGGATCATTCTCCGAATGCTGTTTTATCTTTTCAATAAAATCTGTCATGACTGCTCCAATATAAAATGATATTCTTCTATGCCTTTTTCGGGCTTTATGTGCAATATGTCTGCGTAATCCTCTCTTTCCATTCCGGACAATGATGGATTGTATGTTCCGTGGACAGTGATCCCGTACTCCATGGCCATTTCCCTTATGCGCTTTTCTTCTAACCCCACTCCCTTGAAATCATCATTGCCGTCGATATATTCATACATCAGCGGATAGATTGAGGGAAGATATATATCGACCTGCACTCCTCTGCCTCTGAGATACCTTATAAGCGATTCAAACAGTATAACATTTTGATCGGATAATTCGGTAAAATCCTCCCCTAAATATCCCAGGTTTCGGCGTTCTATGCATCCTTTTACTTCTTCATCGATCGAGTCCGGATCATAAACGTGAAGATCCGTATGTCTTCCGTCGGGCAGGATACAGGGGTATGTATCGAGCTCATCTTCTCCCATGCTTCTTATCCTATCCTCGGCGGGCGTAAGGGCATATGAAAGTCCCCACTTTTTTATATAGTCCACGGATGACTGGAAATATGAAAAAGAAAGATATTCCTTCCACGAGTTGTCAGTTTTCTTTTCATCAAGGATCTTAAGAGCCTGCGCCCGGTCCTCTCCCGCATTCAGAGCCGCTTCAAACTGTCCGTATTCACTTATGCTGTCGTGTCTTCCGATCCCGTGATCAGTCTTGAGTATCCAGGGATCAACGCAAATGACGATTCGTTCCGGAAGGGAGTCATCTGCATCCATCAGACCGATGGCGGCAATATAATCCCATATATACGCTCCGGACAGACCTACCACCTGGTAATCTTCATAATCCCAGGGTATATACATTACCGAACTGGAACCCAGTATCACGGTCTCCGGATCCTTCTCATCCAATATAAGCTTCTGCAACAGTCCTTCGTTATAATCTCCCGGGCTTGCCACCGCTTCGCCTGCAAGAAGCCTTTCCGCCATCTCGATGACCATATCGTCACCGGAAATGTTTGCCGGGTCCGCTATTCTATTGACGCTTATGACGATCCCGTAGACGAATGCCGCTATGAGAACACATTTGATTATTAATTTCTTCATTCTTCAGAAACCAAAATATATAAACGATGAAACTCCAAACGCACCGAATCTTATTATCACGAAAACAAGCGCAAAATACAGAATCCATCTTACAACAAGAGGCCTCTTTGTTATCACCGTATCATTGGAAATCTTGTGATACTCCCTATAGTCCAAAACAAGCTGAATGGCAATCAGCACCACCACGACGATGAGCACATATATCCCGCCGAAATCCGTCCAGGCGAGAGCTTTTAAGCTTCTGGCGGAGTCTATCAGATCTCCCCTTCGGAAAAAGCTTCCGAGTAATCTGAGCCCGGTGGGATAATCCGCCGCCCTGAAAAACAGCATACCTATACTGAAGAATATGTATGTCCTTACGGTCTGGAATGCGATCCATACCGGGTTCTCATCCTTGATATGAAGCTTTGCCTTCAGCTTTTTGAAATGAGGCGCGAAAGCCTGTCCCGTCACGATCACAAGGAAGTACCACCAGCCTTCGCCGAATATGTATTTCCACGAATCCCCGTGCCAAAGTCCCATTGCGGACCAGAGAATGAAAAGAGCCGGGAATGTCGCAATGCGCGTTCCTTCTTTTCCGAAGCGGTCCTTGCACTTTGTCTTGAGCTTCTTGAAAGGTCCGGTTTTCAATAAAGGGAACAGTATATAGTCATTGAGCCATGTTCCGAGGGCGATGTGCCATCTCTGCCAGAACTCCTGAAGGGTCCTTGAAAAGAAAGGTGCTCTGAAGTTTTCGGTAAGTGTGATGCCGAAGCACTCCGATATTCCAAGGACGATATCCATACATCCGGAAAAGTCGAAATACAGCTGGACCGAATAGATCATCGGCATGAGCAGCGCCCACAGTCCCGGGAATTCCGAACTGTTTGAGAACATGCTGTCCACGGGTATCGAGAGTCTGTCGGCAACAACAAGCTTCTTGGCAAAGCCCCAGCCGCATCTTCTTATTCCGCTGGTTACACGGTCATAATCGAATCGGTGCTCTTCAAAAAGCTTCTTTCCGAGATCCTTATAACGGCTCATGGGTCCCGATACCATCAGTGGATAGTAGCATACGAAAAGAAGAAGCTTGAACGGATTTTTCTCGATGTCCTTATATCCCATATAGCAGTCAATCAGATAAGATAAAAGGCTCATCGTGTAAAAGCTTATCGCAAGAGGTGCGGCTATGTGTATATCGGGGAAGATTCCTCCCCTGCCAAACAGTCCGCTAACAGAATTGACCGTATGTACTCCGAGGTTCATGTACTTCAAAACGGCAAGGAATATGAGATTCAGAAACAGCGCTCCGAGGAACGCTCCTTTTTTCTTCTTTTTGTCATCAGGGTATTTTTCAAAGACCGAAGTAGCCAGATATACCGCCATAACCGCGGCGACCATGTAGATGAATGTATAGGGTCTCGAATTTATGAAAAAGAAAACAAGGCTTCCGGCAAGAAGCCACATCCATTGAAAACGTGTCGGAAGATACCAGTACACTATCAGAAGTACTGCGGTGAATATCAAGAATTTTACATCCGTGATTACCATAAAACACATTCTACCAAAAATCGCACGGATTTTACATATTAAAATGCCTCCCGGGCGAATTTACGCACGGAAGGCATTAAGTCATATGATCAGATCTTGAAGCGGTAACCGACACCCCATATGGTCTCGATATACTTTGAATCACCGCTGACATCACCGAGCTTTTCGCGGATCTTCTTGATATGTACCGTAACGGTCGCGATGTCTCCGACGGATTCCATTCCCCAGATCGTCCTGAAAAGATCGTCTTTGGTGTAGACCTTATTGGGATTCTCCGCGAGATAAGCAAGGAGGTCGAATTCCTTGGTTGTAAATACCTTCTCTTCCCCTTCCACAAATACCCTGCGGGCAGACTTGTCGATCTTGATGCCGTGAATCTCTATGATGTCATTGTCATTCTTTTTGCTGCCGGCACCGACAAGTCTTTCGTACTGCGCAAGATGGGCCTTCACTCTCGCCACAAGCTCACCGGGAGAGAAGGGCTTGGTCAGATAATCGTCCGCTCCGAGTCCCAGACCACGGATCTTGTCGATATCGTCCTTCTTTGCCGAGACCATGATGATAGGGATATCCTTGGCTGCCCTGACCTTTCGGCATACATCAAATCCGTCGAGACCGGGAAGCATCAGATCGAGTACGATCAGATCGTAATCATTCTTTTCCGCAGCCTCAAGACCGGTATCGCCACGGTCGAAGCATTCAACCTCGAAATCATTCATCTCGAGGTAATCCTTTTCAAGATCGGCTATTTCCTTTTCGTCCTCGATTATGAGAATCTTAGCCATAAACGTCCTCCTTGTATTTCCTTATAACAAAATGCATGCAGGTTCCTTCCCCAAGCTTTGAGGTGGCCCAGATATGACCACCGTGATCCTCGATTATCTTCTTTACTATCGAGAGGCCTATTCCGCTTCCGCCCTGTGCGGTATTTCTTGCGGAATCGGATCTGTAGAATCTTTCGAAGATCCTGGTTATATCGTTAACGGCTACACCTTTGCCGTTATCTTCGATCTCGACTATTATGTCATCGCCGCCGTCAAGCACTCTCATGGATATGGTCTTCGAAGGCTTATCCATATACTTGATGCTGTTCCCGATGATGTTATTGATGACTTTCCTGAGCTGCTCGGGATCCGCGATTATCTTCGTCTTGGAAGGCAGGGTATTTACGTAATTGAATGCGATACCCCTGGTCTCCATATCAAGTCCGACCTCTTCGATACAGTCCTTGAAATAGTCGGTAACATTGAGCTTGAGGAAATTGTACTTGATCCTGTCATTCTCAACGCTTGAATAGAGAGTGAGCTCATTCAGGAGCTTGTCCATATCAACCGCTTTATTGTATATGGTCCTTAAGTATTTTTCCTGCTTCTCGGGTGTGGATGCGACCCCGTCGAGGATACCCTCCACATAACCCTTTATCGAGGTGATGGGTGTCTTAAGGTCGTGGCTTATGTTAGAAATGAGCTCGCGGTTCTTCTTTTCCTGTTCGGCACTGCGCTCCTCATTCTCACGAAGCCTCATTCTCATGTCTTCGTAATTCCGAAAAAGCTCTCCTACCTCGCCTCTTTCACCGGTGTGCTCGATCACGTAATCGAAATTACCTTCCCTGACCTGCGTAAGTCCCTTCGACAGCTCACTCATGGGATCGAGCATTCCCTTCTTGTTCCAGAAGGTTACCAGAAGTGCGGTGATCAGAAGAATGAGGATCATCGACACGAACATATCGACGGTGAGCTTTCGGTTCGTGACGGTATTCATGTTTACCAGGATAAAAAGAGTACCTTTGCTTCCGTCGGGGAATACAAAATCATACTGTTTTACATATTCCTCCAGGTCACCGAAGTAGATGCCCGAATCCGAACCGGATGTGTCACTGCCGTATTCGGGAAGTCTGTCCCAGGCCTCTCCGGACATACGGGAATTGCCGGTAAAATACAGCTCTCCGCCCTTTCTTATTACCAGAGTGGCGGACATCGAAGAAAGCTCTGCGGATACATCCTGAAGATACGGTCTGTCCTCCATACAGGACGGATCCTCCTCAATGCGTGCGCAGATATCCAGGTAAAGCTCATCAACCCTGGCGATGATCTGCTCCATATTGCCTCCGAACTGAATGCCGTCACTCCGGGAAGCATCAAGGGAAAGCCTGAGTAGACAAAAAACGATAACCATCATAACCAGCGGTACAAGAGCTACCGCCAGAAACGTTATTACCATTCTTGTATGTATCTTCATGGAAAAAAGTATAGCACAGAAAAATCGTGCCTTTAGAACATGGTGTTAACAATTTAATAAATTTTTATAAAAAGAAGCCCTTAAGGGACCGTTTCACCGGTCCCGTCGCCTGCTTCTTCGGCTGCCTGCTGTGCCAAAAGCGAATATACGTAAGGGAAATACGAATTGTAGATAACGTTCCTGTTGAACGCTATCTTGTTGGCAACTATGGCATTGTGACGCTTGATGTAAGCCTCACCGACCTCTTCGTATCCGGGATTCGGCGTAAAAGTGCCGGTTGCGGCCCTGTATGAGCCGACCTCCGTCTTCCAGTTATATCCGCTGTCGAAATACAGTCCCTCGGCATCGGAAAGAACATCCCTTCCGATGTAGAGTCTCGAATCCCACTCGCATCCGAAAAGATTCAGGAGCGTGGGAAGTATATCATGGGGAGATGTGGGCTTGTCGATTATGATGGGATCCATATCCTC
>JAGCRJ010000006.1 GCA_017964745.1 Lachnospiraceae bacterium | reverse complement strand
GCACGGTGGTCGTTTACGACCTTCAGATCCTTGACCGTCTCAACGGAAAGATTTCTTACCCTGTCGAAGTGGATCATCATGGTCGAGTGGATCTCGTAGATGATGTCCTTCTGTGCGACTCTGTATATATCGCGGTGGAATTTGTTATCAAGATCGAAGATCTTGTCGGTCATCTCCCTTGAAAGATAGAACTCCTGGAGGGATACGTTCTCCTCGAGCTTTGCGATGCCTTCTTCACCCGCAACGTCACAAGCTTCACGGATAACGGCAACATCCATTACTCTTCGGAGGAATCTTGCTTCTTCTACCATCTTCGGATCGATCAGCGAAACGAAGCTTCCCCTCTGGGGATATATCTCGATGAGATATGCCTTGGCAAGTTCGATTATCGCTTCCCTTACCGGTGTTCTCGAAATACCGAGTTCCGCGGCAAGTTCATTTTCGGAAATGGGAGTTCCGGGAGCAAGATCCAGGGAAGTGATGTTTCCCTTGAGAACCTTCAGGGCATAGTCCCTTGCACTTTCTTTTCTGAGTCTGGGATAGATTTCCATTTTGCTTTGCTTCCTCCGGGCAAGATTTCACACTATTCCATAATATCATTAAAAATTAAATTTTTACATAAAAAAAGGGAATGGCTTTCGGAACCATTCCCTTCATATTCAGATAATAGAATCAAAGTGAAAGAAGTCTTGCCACTTCGAATTCGTACTCATCGATGTTCTTGGTCATTGCAAGACCTTCCTCGATGTCTACGTCCATGAACTTGCCGTCCCTGTAACCTACGACTCTGTTGGTCTTACCCTCGATGAGGATATCAACGGCTCTTGCGCCCATGATGGATGCATAATATCTGTCCTTTGCGGTGGGTGATCCGCCACGCTGCATGTATCCGAGGATGGTAGCTCTGGTCTCGATGCCGGTAGCTGCCTCGATACGTCTTGCCATGGAAGCGGAATGTCCGATTCCCTCAGCGTTGATGATGAGGTGATGGGTCTTACCCTTCTTACGGGAAAGGATGATGTTGTTGATTATCTTCTGCTCATCGAAATCGTACTTCTCGGGGATGAGGATGTCCTCTGCGCCGTTGGCGATTCCGCACCAGAGTGCGATGTAGCCGGCATTTCTTCCCATGACCTCGATGATGGAGCATCTTTCGTGGGATGAGGAAGTATCCTTGACCCTGTCGATTGCCTGCATTGCCGTATTAACGGAGGTATCGAAACCGATGGTGTAATCGGTGCAGGAAATATCAAGGTCGATGGTTCCGGGAAGACCGATGGTGTTGATACCGAGTCTTGAAAGAGCCTGGGCTCCTCTGTATGAACCGTCTCCGCCGATAACGACCATTCCGTCGATACCGTGCTTGCGGCAGATATCCGCACCCTTCTGCTGTCCCTCAAGAGTCTTGAACTCGAGACATCTTGCGGTTCCGAGTACGGTACCGCCTCGCTGTATTATATCGGAAACATCATGGGCATTCATGTCGAAGATCTCTTCGTTCAAAAGGCCCTGATATCCCTTTTTGATTCCCTTTACCTTAAGTCCTCTTGCAAGAGCAACACGGACAACGCTTCTGATGGCTGCGTTCATTCCGGGCGCGTCACCGCCGCTTGTAAGTACGCCGATTGTTTTAACTTCCTTAGCCATATATTCCTCCGGGTATTAACGATATCCCCCAATTTCTCCAACTGTACCCAAAATATTTTATTATCATTTTCCGCGTAAATCAATGAAAAAATAGGGAAAATGCTTAATTTGCAGAGCAAAAAAACGATTTTTTTAGCCTCATCCGTTTACTTAACGGCCACGTTGTCCTTGCCGAAGCATACATATAAGCTCTGAAGAAGGTCATCGGTGATGCCCACTCGCTCTTCCAGGGTCTTAAGGAGTTTCTCCTCTTTGATGAAGATCACGCACGGCTCATCACCGGGATATGCCTTAAGAGTCTCACGCAGCATGGACAGGCCCGAGGTGCAGGCGTTCCTGTTTTCGAAGCGTATAAAGAGACCTTTCGAAGGAACGACGCTGGCATCTGCAGCCTTGCCCGGAGTTCTGCCGAAAGCCTTATCAGCTATAGCCTGCATATCGACAGGATTTTCCACGGCGGGGCGCTGCGGGCTTTCTGTGCCTGCAGGCTGCTGTGCGTCTCTGTCGCGGCCCCCTGCGGATTGCCTTGAGTCCGCTGTTTCGGACCGGATCTGACTGCTGCCCTGCTTTCTGTATGTCCCGAAGGAATTGCCGCGGTTGTAGTTCGACCTTCCGATGCCTTTAAAGCCCGGCTGTGACGCCTCTTCGAATGAAACGATATCGGATGCGATGATCTTGGAGCCCCTGTCATCTGTATCATCGAATCTTCCTCTTATAAAGAGCTTCTCGTCATCCTTTATAAGGGTGCTGTACTTTTCATATGTCTTGGGGAAGGCAACGGCGCTGATATCTCCGCCCAGATCCTCGAGAACAAATGTAGCCATCACATCACCGTTTCTGGTGGTGCGTAAGGTAACGTCACGGGTCATTCCGCAGACGGTTATGAAGTCGCCGTTCTTTACGCTTCTTTCGCTTCCGTCCTCATCCTCCTCGTCATCGTTTGATGCACCGAAAGCGGAGGAATCCGCGGTTATGTATTTCTTTATAAGGGGCGCCCACTCATCAAGGGGATGGCCGCTCACATAGATCCCGAGTACTTCCTTCTCCAGAAGGAGTCTTGTTTCGTTGTCGTAATCGGGAATGTCCGGAAGCGAGCCCATATCGGAGACATCCTTGTCACTTCCGTCCGTCGCATCATCCAGGTCAAAGAGAGACATCTGTCCCTCGATCTGTCCCCTCTTAATGTTCACAAAGGAATCCATGATGCTCTCGAAGGTTTCAAGGCACTGCTTTCTGTTGGGTGCGATCTCCGAAAGCGCGCCCGCCTTGATCATCGCTTCGACCGCATTCTTGGAAACCTGGGTTCCCGAGATCCTGCGAAGGAAATCACTGTAATCGGTAAAGTCCCCGCCGAGGGAGCGGATGTTTGCGATAGCCGTAACGACCGGATAACCTATTCCCTTGATCGCAGTCAGAGGAAATCTGATGCATCCGTTTTCGGTCTCGAAAAATCCCGAGCTCTTATTCACATCGGGAGGAAGTATCTTAATACCAAGCTGCCTTGCGGCAAAGAGGTACCCGCTGAGCTTTCCGACATTTCCTATTTCGGATGAAAGAAGGGAAGCCATGAACTCGAGAGGGTAATGATATTTGAGCCATGCCGTCTCATATGCGAGATATGCATAGCAAACAGCGTGCGACTTGTTGAAGCCGTAGCTGGCAAATTCCATGAGCCTGTTATATATCTCCTCAGCGATCTGAGGCTTTATTCCGTTCTTAATGCATCCGGGAACATATGCGGGAAGCTTGTCTTCGGGCGTGCCCGCCGCCTTCTTTTCCGCGATCTCCCTTTCATTACCGTTAATGAAGATATCCCTTTCGTACTCCATAAGGGATGCCTTCTTTTTACTCATGGCCGCGCGTACGATGTCACTCCTGCCGACGCTGTAGCCTGCAAGCTTAACAACGATCTGCATTACCTGCTCCTGGTAGACTATGCAGCCGTTCGTGGGTCTGAGGATCGATTCAAGCTCGGGACAAAGGTATGAGACCGATGCCTTGTTTTCCTTGCCGCGGATGTAGTCGTCGATCGACTTCATGGGGCCCGGCCTGAAGAGTGCTATACCCGCGATGACATCATCGAGCGACTCGGGTCTGAGCGCTCTCATGAACATCCTCATGCCGCGGGATTCAAGCTGGAATACACCGTCGGTCGCACCTTCCCAGAGGGATTCGAAAACCTTCCTGTCATCAAAATCCATCTTGGAAAAGTCAATCTCAGTGCCTGTATTTTCACGGACCTTTTCGATCGTATC
>JAGCRJ010000351.1 GCA_017964745.1 Lachnospiraceae bacterium | reverse complement strand
TATCGAGGGCTATGTTGTAAATGCGACGGCTTTCCATAAGGGATTCTTATATGTCGGAACGGGAAACGGACTTTTCATTCTCGACAGAAACTGGCATCCCATAGAAAACGATCTGACCGAATACATCGGTGATGCCAGGATCAGATGCATAAAGGAAGATTCGAAAGGAAATCTCTGGATCGCCGTCTATAATCACGATCTCGGTGTCGTTGTACAGACCGTCAGCGGAGAGATAAGGAGTATCACCACGGCGGACGGCCTTCCGAGCAATGAGATAAGGTGCTTGGTCGAAGCTTCCGACGGTTCCATGCTCGTCGGATCGAACGGCGGTCTTGCATATATCAGGGACTTTGAAGTCACAAGGGTTGTCGGTGCATCCGAGGATGTCAGGAACACGGTATTCCTTACCGTAGCAGAGGGTAATTTCGGACTTGTATATGTCGGAACGGACGGAGACGGCGTATATGAGATAGCTCAGGATCATGTTGTCAGACTCGGCCGTGAAGACGGCCTTACAAGTGATGTCATCATGAGAATAATTCATGATGAAGAAAGGGATGTTTACTGGATAATCACTTCCAACTCGATCGAATTCATAAGGGACGGACGCATACACGAGATCACCTCGTTCCCTTATAACAATAACTATGATATGTACTTTGATGATAAGGGCGATGCATGGATCCTTTCATCATACGGTGTTTATTGTGTGAAGATCGAGGATATGCTGAATGATGATATCCGTGAATACGATCTTTACACGAATGCGAACGGACTTACATCCATACCCACAAGTAATTCCTACAGTGCCCTCGACGGGTACGGAAATCTGTATATTTCCGGAAGAGACGGAGTAAGCTGCGTCAATATCAATAATTTCTACCGCGGTGATACCGATGTAAAGGTTGCGCTTGCTTCGATCTATTGTGATGATGAGAAAGTCATACCGGATGAGAACGGAAAATACATGATACCCGCATCCGACGGCCGTATCGTCATCACCACCTCGGTTATGGATTATTCCATGACTAATCCGCTCGTGCATATCTATCTTGAAGGAGCGGGTGATGACGGAATTACCGCACCCAGGAATTCCATCACACCTCTTGAATATACAAGATTAAAATACGGAAATTATACCCTTCATATAGAGATCCTGGACAGCAGGACCGGGCGTGTCCGCATGGATCAGACATTTGACATAGTCAAAAAGCCACGTTTCACGGAGCTTCTCATCATAAGACTTCTTTTGCTCGTGCTGCTTGCGATCGTTTCGGGATTTGTCGTATGGAGAGTCGTTAAGATCACACTCATAAGCAGACAGTATGATGAGATAAGGAATGCCAAGGACGAAGCCGAGAGGGCGAATTCCGCAAAGAGCCGATTCCTTGCCAACATGAGCCACGAGATCAGAACTCCCATCAATACCATTATGGGTATGGATGAGATGATACTCAGGGAAGATGCAGCAGGCGTTCCCAAGAACTATTTCCTCAATGTCGTAAACTATGCCCTTGATATAAGGAATGCATCGGAGTCGCTTCTCGGACTGATCAACGACCTGCTCGATATGTCCAAGATCGAATCCGGCAAGATGCATCCCGTTGAGCTGGAGTATGACGTACAGGAGCTTCTTCGCTCGATCGTTTCCATGATCCGTGTAAGAAGCATCGAGAAAGAGCTTTCATTTGACGTGTGCATTGACGAGATACTGCCCACACGTCTTTACGGAGATGCGGGTAAGATCAAGCAGATCGTTCTCAACCTTCTTACAAATGCGGTCAAGTATACTGAAAACGGCGGCTTCTCACTTAATGCTTCCATAGAATCGAGGACCGATGATGAGGTTAATCTCAGATTCTCCGTAAAGGATACCGGCATAGGCATCAGGGAAGAGGATATGGACAAACTCTTCACCGCATATGAAAGACTTGATGAGGAAAAGAATTCCGGTATTCAGGGAACCGGACTCGGACTTGATATTTCCAAGCGTTTCGCACAGCTCCTCGGCGGAGATCTTGTTGTTGAGAGTACTTACGGTGAAGGCTCCGAGTTCATATTTACCGTTACCCAGAAGATTGTCGACGATAAGCCCATCGGTATATTTACCGAGCGTGAAGAGACCGGTGTAAAGGGACCTTATGTTGCACAGTTCGTTGCACCCGATGCGGATGTTCTCGTAGTCGATGACAATCCGATGAACCTCAGCGTTATCCGCGGACTGCTCAAACCCACCAGGGTATTCGTAACGACAGCCGAGAGTGGAGAAGAATGTCTTGAGAAGATCAGGACAACCAGGTTCAATGTGGTTCTGCTCGACCATATGATGCCCGGAATGGACGGTATAGAGACTCTTGAGAAGATAAGGGAAAGCTATCCCGATCTTCCCGTTTATGCACTTACCGCAAATGCGACAGCAGGAGAGGACTTCTACAGATCCAAGGGCTTCAACGGTTATCTGTCCAAGCCCATAGACAGTGAGACACTTGAAAAGACCATCATGCGTCACATCCCCGAAGAGATGATGATGAAGGCAGAAAAGAACGAGTATATCGAAGAACTCACCGAGATGCCCGAAGATATGCTCTGGATCTATGATACCGAGGGAGTGGATGCCGAAGAGGGAATCAGGAATTCCGGCGGAATATCACAGTACATTTTCTCGCTGAATCTCTTCTTTGATACCATAGACGGCAATATCAAGGTACTCAGGGATTCACTCGACAGCAGGAATATAAGGCTGTTTACCATCAAGGTACATGCCCTCAAAACATCAGCAAGGATAATCGGTGCCCTCGATCTTTCGAACCTTTGCTACAGTCTCGAAGAAGCGGGCAATAAGCAGGATATCGATTATATCATGGGACATTCCGGAAAGCTTCTGGAGGATTACACCGGATTCAAGGATAAGCTTTCGAGACTTAAGAAGGATGACGATGACGAAGGCAAGGAGCCTATCCCCGAGGATGAGCTCAAAGGAGCATACGAAGCGCTCAGAGAGGTCATTCCGCAGATGGATTATGATTCCGTCGAGATGATCATAGGCGACCTTAGGCAGTACAGACTTCCCAAAGAGGATAAGGAAAAGATCAGGCAGCTGACATTGCTTCTTAAAACATTTGACTGGGATAAGATGGAGGAACTTATATGAGCAGGTCCAATATGATCCTTACAGGCGAAAAAGAATCCTTCATCGTAAGGGTGCTCCTGAAAAAACTGAAGGACGCAAATGTTGAATGCAGCTTTGTTCCCTTTGATATCAACAGCATCAATCCTGCGGTTGATGACAACACTTCGCTCATAGTTCTTTTCATGGAGGACGGTTACCAGCCGCCCAAGGATGTTCTGCATTTCCTTAAGGATATCCTTGAGGAAAAGGATATCCGCATGACGGTCATAGGAGATCATTCCGACGTGGCATTTGTCACAGACAATATGCCGGGTGACCTTATCTGTTCCACATTTTTCCGTCCGGTCGACAATGAGATGTTTGTCAAATCCGTTACCGAATATCTCAATAAGCTCGATTCCGGTGAGTTCAGAAAGAGCATCCTGATCGTTGACGACGATCCCGGTTATCTCGGACTTGTAAGAGAATGGCTCAGGGGAACATACAAGGTATATATGGCCAATTCCGGTCTGCAGGCGATCAAATGGCTGGGCAAGAACAAGGTCGATCTTATCCTGCTCGATCATGAGATGCCCATAACCAGCGGTCCCCAGGTCCTTGAGATGCTCCGCAATGATGAGGAGACCAAGTCGATCCCCGTTATGTTCCTTACGGGAAAAGGAGATAAAGAGAGTGTCATGAAGGTCGTATCGCTCCGTCCCGAAGGTTATTTCCTTAAAAATATCCAGAAAGCGGAACTGCTCGAGAAACTGAACGAGTATTTCGTGCTTCATAAATAAGGAATCTGAAATGCTTAATTATCTGGTAGCTCATCAATTGAATATAATGATGTGGCTTAGCGGAATATGCGGTATGACTGCCGTGCTTCTGTTCTTCTCCAATGCGCTTTCACGCAAGAGAAAATGGATCCTTATCCTGATGGAGATGACCGCTCTGTTCCTTCTCAGCTTTGACCGTTCGGCATATATATATGCGGGCGATACGAGCACAGTCGGATATTATATGATCAGGATCAGCAATTTCCTGGTGTTCTTCCTGACACCCATGATCGTTCTCAACCTGAATCTGTACATATCCGATCTGATACTAAATGAAGGAGGGTCAAAAACACTTCCTCTCAGAGTTGTGTTCGTCAATTATACGACCGTTATCGGAATGATCCTTGTTGCAATATATCACAGGGGCGGTTTCTATTATTACTTTGATGAGAACAATTACTACCACAGGGGTCCCGGATTTATATTCTGTTATGCGGTTCCCGTTGTTTGCTCAATAGTCCAGTACACTGTTGTAAGGGAATTCAAGCAGTCATTCAGCAAGTACATCTACAGATCGGTCGTGCAGTATATATTCCTTCCCATCATATGCGGAATACTGCAGATGTTCATTGCGAATGTCTCGCTTGCCAATATGTCGATCACCTTGGCATCCTTCGTGCTCTATGTCTTTACTTACATAGATATAAACGATAAGGTTGAGCGTACGTTCACCGATGAGATGGCTGAGCTTGTAAAAGAAAACAGGTCGTCGAAAAGGCTCCTTGAACAGACGGCGCTGGCATTTATGAATGCGGTGGATTCAAGGGACCGCTATACCGAGGGAAGATCCGAACTCATTGCACGGTATTCCAAGAAGATCGCGGAGCTTGAAGGAAAGACCGAAAAGGAATGCAGTGAGATTTATTATGCCGCTCTATTCCATAATGTCGGAGAGATTACCGTTCCCGATTCCCTCCTTCTCAAAAACGGAAAGCTTACCGAGGATGAAGAAAAAATCGTCCGTAACAGATATATGAGCGGAAGCGCGATCCTCAAGAACGTTTCCGAAAATCCGGGATTGGCGCTGGCGGCAAAATACAGCCGTGAAAGATATGACGGAAGCGGTTATCCGGAAGGCCTTAAGGGTGAAGATATTCCCGAGGTGGCAAGGATCATCGAAGTTGCAGAGACATATGTCGATCTTATCAGCACCACAAGGGAACACAATCCGATCCCCAATCAGATCGTAAGGGAAGAGTTCATCAAAAATGCCGGCATAATATATGACCCCGATTTTTCCAGGGATATGGTAAGCATCATCGATTCCGAAACGGAAGAGGGTAAGCACGATCACGGCGCATCGGATGTCCTTCTTGAAGAGACAATAAGCTGCGGAAAATACCGCGAGGAGTGTTCTGTCGGAATACGCATAAACAGTAATAAGGTAAGGGTTTCTTTTAAGTGTGAAAAGAGAAGCGAAACGGGAGATTTTTCCGCTCCTTCCCTGATACTGTTTGATTCATATGATAAGCGTATCCATGACAACGCAAGATCCATAGAAGAATATCATTATATCGAGTACGGTGAGCTCTGGTTTGACGATCACTTTATTCTTACCGATGCAAGAGCGATAAAGAAAACAGGAGAAAACTACGTCAAAGGAAGGGATCATCTTTCGATAGGAGAGTACCTGATACATGGGAGCAAGTACGAAGACCACGTTAAGCTGGTGCTTGAAAGCCTGGGCGGTTCGTACGAATACACCATAGTTCTTCCCGACAGTTCCAAGGCATTCTACTTTGCACTTACCGGTGAAAACTGTGTACTCAGTGATATAAAGGAAGAGATCCTTGAAGAAGAGACCGGAGAATATGAGATCGAAAGGATCGAGGAAGTCAAAAGCTACATCGGAAGGATCGAATCGGATATTCCCAATGTACAGATCGACCGTCCCATGTCCGCTTCGAGCAAGGGAGTGGAGATCGAAGAGAAGAAACAGGTCATGTTCCATTCCATGTCCCTTCCCGGTTCCAACCTTGTATGGCATTGTCCATATATCGCGATCTATTATTCGAAAGACGGAAAGCTCTACGGAGAGGATTACCGTGAATATGCTTTCATAAAGCTCAACGGAGAATGCAACAAAGAGGATGAAAAGATAGTCAACCGCTTTGTCATGAAGAAGTCACCCGGCTTCCCCGGATGGGACAAGTGGAAGGAAGCAAACAGAAGGGGACTCGAATACACCGTATACTTCAACAGAAGAAGCAAATACATTACGATGTCTTCGGAAACTCTCGGCATCTATGTTGAAAACACTACAACACTTCCCGAGGATGCAGGCAAGGTCTATATGTGCATCACGGGTGACCAGGTAGCGATCACCGACATACGAATAGACTAAACAGATAAAACAGGGAGACTGTTCCCGCGTTTATAAGAAACCCCGCAGGTTTCCTGCGGGGTTTGTTTTATCTTTCGGGTGCAGCGCAGTTTGTTTCGCGGATCTTTCTCTTGGCTGCTTCGAGCATCAGCTTGATACGGTTGAGCTGGTTGACTTCGGAAGCTCCGGGATCATAATCGATCGCCACGATATTGGCACCGGGATGAGCATGCCGGATAGCCTTTATTACTCCCTTTCCGACAACATGGTTGGGAAGGCATGCAAAGGGCTGGCAGCATACGATGTTGGGAACACCGTCATGGATGAGCTCTATCATTTCTCCCGTAAGGAACCATCCTTCTCCGGTCTGGTTTCCGATGGATACAATGGGCTTAGCCAGCTCGGCAATCTCCCTGATGGGTGTCTGCGGAGTGAAATGCCTGCTCTTTTTAAATGCTTTGGTGCAAACACCGCGAAGAGGACTTTCGATAGCCCAGATGCCGAGGTTACAGTATCTCTTGGTCTTCTTGCTCATTCCGAGCTCATCTGCCTTATATACCTGGTTATAGAAGCAGTAGAGCATGAAATCCATCAGGTCGGGTGATACCGCCTCGGCTCCTTCGCTTTCGAGAAGTTCTACAAGATGGTTGTTTCCTGAAGGCGAATATTTGACAAGGATCTCACCTACGATACCTACCCTGGGCTTGATGAGATTCTCATCCACGGGGATCGCATCGAATTCCGTTATCATTTTCCTGCACATGCTGCGGAATCTGATGAAATTGGGCTTCTTTTTGGTTGAAAGGAATTCCCGGCATTCCTTTACCCATTTTTCGTGAACCGCATCGACGGATCCCTTTTCAAGCTCGTAAGGACGCATGCGGTATACGCATCTCATGAAGATATCACCGAAGGTTGCACCGAGTGCGAGCCTGTAGATCATATCAAGGTTTATCCTGAATCCGGGATTTACTTCGATTCCGCCGAGATTGAGCGAGATAACGGGTATCTGTTCGAGTCCCGCTTTCTTGAGTGCTCTTCTTATGAATCCGATATAGTTTGTCGCCCTGCATCCTCCGCCCGTCTGGGTGATGATCAGTGCGGTCTTGTTGACATCATACTTTCCGGATTCGATAGCCTGCATGAGCTGTCCGACCACGAGAAGGGAAGGATAGCATGCATCGTTATTTACATACTTAAGTCCGGTGTCGATCGCATTCTTATCACTGTCATCGAGAACAACGAGATCGTAGCCCGCGGACCTGAATGCCGGTTCGAGCACATCGAAATGTATGGGTGACATCTGAGGACAGATGATGGTGTAGTTCTTTCTCATCTCCTCGGTGAACTTGACCTTCTCGATATTGGTGGGTCTTGTAACATGGGTCTTTCCCTGCTTTTCCCTGACCTTGATGGCAGAGATGAGGGATCTTATACGTATCCTTGCGGCACCGAGATTGTTGACCTCATCGATCTTAAGACATGTATAGATCTTATCGGAGCCTGAGAGTATGTCATTGACCTGGTCGGTGGTTACCGCATCGAGACCGCATCCGAACGAGAAGAGCTGGATGAGATCGAGATTATCTACGGTGCGTACGTATGAAGCTGCCGCATACAGTCTGGAGTGGTACATCCACTGGTCCATTACGATAAGCGGCCTGTCGACTTTGCCGAGATGTGAGATGGAATCCTCCGAAAGAACGGCGATATCATATGATGTGATCAGGTCGGGAATACCGTGGTTGATCTCGGGATCGGTATGGTAAGGACGGCCTGCAAGGACTATTCCGTGCTTGCCTGTTTCCTCAAGATATTTAAGAGCCTTTTCGCCTTCGATCTGGACGTCTTTTCTTGCCTTGGCAAGTTCTTCCCATGCTTCTTCAACCGCAGCGTTTATCTCGCCTGCGGGAATCTCTTTGAACTCTTTTCTCAGAGCGTAACCGATGGTCTCCTTTGATGAGAAGTTCATGAAAGGATTCCTGAAAACGACCTTTCCTGTGGTTATCGCTTCAACATTGTTCTTGATGTTCTCGGAATAGGATGTGACGATGGGACAGTTGTAGTGGTTGCCTGCATCCTGGAATTCCTTTCTTTCATAGAAAAGAGCGGGATAGAAGATGAAGCCTACATTCTGCGCTATGAGCCACTCGATATGTCCGTGCGAGATCTTTGCGGGGTAGCATTCGGACTCGGAAGGAATGGATTCGATGCCAAGCTCGTAGATGGCCCTTGTCGATGCGGGTGAAAGAACAACCCTGTATCCGAGTTTGGTAAAGAAGGTAAACCAGAAAGGGTAGTCCTCGTACATATTGAGAACTCTGGGAAGTCCTACGGTTCCTCTGGGTGCTTCGTTGAGCTCGAGGGGAACGTAGGAGAAGAGTCTCTTGATCTTATAGTCATAGAGGTTCGGAACGCCGGTCTTGTTCTTGACTCCGCCGATACCTCTTTCACATCTGTTTCCGGAGATGAACTGTCTTCCGCCGGTGAAGCGGTTGATGGTAAGGCGGCAGGCATTGGTACAGCCCTTGCACTTGGTCATCGAGGTTGTGAACTCGAGGTTTATTATCTCATCGAGAGAGAGCATGGTAGATTCGTAGCCCTCTTCGTATCTGTCCCTTGCGATGAGAGCGGCACCGAACGCACCCATGATGCCTGCGATGTCGGGTCTTACGGCCTTGCACTGGGCGATTGTTTCGAAAGCACGGAGTACGGCATCGTTATAGAAGGTTCCGCCCTGTACGACGATGTTCTTTCCGAGCTCGGATGCATCGGCAACCTTGATGACCTTGAAAAGAGCATTCTTGATTACTGAATAAGCAAGTCCCGCGGAGATGTCAGCAACGCTTGCGCCTTCCTTCTGTGCCTGCTTAACCTTGGAATTCATGAATACGGTACATCTTGTTCCGAGGTCGATGGGATGTGGAGCAAACAGTGCTTCCTTTGCGAAATTCTCAACGGTAAAGTCGAGGGATTTGGCGAATGTCTCGATGAAGGATCCGCAGCCCGAAGAGCATGCTTCGTTAAGAAGCACGGAATCAACGGTACCGTCTTTTATCTTGATGCACTTCATATCCTGGCCGCCGATATCGAGAATGCAGTCGACCTTGGGATCGAAGAATGCCGCAGCGGTATAGTGTGCAACAGTTTCAACCTCTCCGTCGTCCAGAAGGAAAGCGGATTTAAGGAGTGCTTCGCCGTATCCGGTGGAGCATCCGCGTGCGATCCTTGCGCCTTCGGGGAGTTTTTCCTTTATCTCGGTAACGGATCTGATGGCTGTCTTTAAGGGACTTCCGTCGTTGCCCGAATAGAATGAGTATACGAGCTTTCCGTTTTCGTCCACGAGTGCGATCTTCGTTGTGGTGGAACCGGCATCGATACCCATGAAGAGGTTTCCGGTCGCCTCTGAAAGGTCGCCCTTTTCAACCTTTGTCTTTTCGTGACGGGAGGTGAATTCAGCATACTCACCTTCGTTTGCGAAAAGAGGATCCATTCTCGCAACTTCGAATTCCATTTTAATGGGAGAGGCGAGCTTGCCTGTCATCTCTTCAAGTGAAATGCCGTTCTCGCCTTCGGTGCAGAGTGCTGAACCGATGGCTGCGAAAAGATGTGAATTATCCGTATTCATGATGTGCTCATCATCGAGCTTCAGGGTACGGATGAATGCTTTCTTGAGTTCGGGAAGGAAGTGCAGGGGACCGCCGAGGAATGCAACATGTCCTCTTATGGGCTTACCGCATGCAAGACCGGAGATGGTCTGGTTTACCACAGCCTGGAAAATGGAAGCGGCAAGATCTTCCTTGGTAGCTCCTTCATTGATGAGGGGCTGGATATCTGTCTTTGCGAATACTCCGCAGCGTGCCGCTATTGTATAGAGGGATTTGTAGTTTTCGGCATATTTATTTAGTCCTGCGGCATCGGTCTGAAGGAGGGATGCCATCTGGTCGATGAACGAACCCGTACCGCCCGCGCAGATACCGTTCATTCTCTGCTCTGCATTTCCGTTTTCAAAGTAGATGATCTTGGCATCCTCACCGCCCAGCTCAATGGCTACATCTGTGCCGGGGCAGAGAGTGCGCAGTGAAGTGGATACTGCGATGACCTCCTGTGTAAAAGGAACACCGAGATGCTTTGCCAGGGTAAGACCGCCGGAACCGGTGATCATGGGATAGATGTCAATATTACCGAGCTTTTTATAAGCATCGTTAAGAAGGTCGCTCAGTGTTTCCCTGATGCGTGCGAAATGTCTCTTATAGTCGGAAAAGAGAATGTTATTGTCTTTATCAATGAATGCAACCTTGACGGTGGTCGATCCGATATCGATACCGAGTCTTGCACTGCCGTCCGTATTGCCGTTTAAAACCTCTGCCATTTCAACCTCAAAATCTGATCCGGGACCGGGTGGATCCCGTTTTTGCATTTATTATGTAAGAATTTTAGCTAACCTTGACAATTATAGTGGCAAAAGGGGGTAAAAGCAACTTTTTTTACCGCATTAAAGTTTTATTAAGCAGTGCCTGCCCGCCTTGTTTAAAAGTGCGGAAAATGGTAAAATTTAACGGAATTTATTGAGATTTTTAGGAGATATCTGTATTGAGCAGTTTAAATAATAAATTACGCAGGTTCGTCATACCTAATCTGACTCTCTGGCTCATAGCCGGATATGTCGTCGGATATATCATATCCATGAAAAACAGTTCATTTTTGTACTGGCTTTCGCTTGACCCTTACAAGATCCTTCACGGCCAGGTCTGGAGACTCATTACCTGGGTCATCATTCCTCCCAATATGCTCGGAAGCGATCCTCTGGGTCTTCTCTTTGTCCTTCTGATGCTTTTCTGCTGTTATTCCATAGGAAATATCCTGGAAAGAGCCTGGGGAACCGTAAAATACAATATCTTTATATTCACGGGTATAGCTCTTGCGATAGTCTGTGCTTTTATCTACCTTGCGTACCTTTTCTTTTTCAAAGATTTTGATGCAATAGTGGCCATAGAAAATAAAAACATGGCAATGGACTGGTTTGCTTTCAGCACATACTACATCAATGTCTCCATCTATATAGTCTTTACAATGACTTATCCCAACGATATAGTCAGACTGTATTTCATTATTCCGATCAAGATGAAATGGCTCGGTATTGTCGATGCCGTGTATTTGATCATTATCCTCGTTGTCGGATACACTCCCGAGAAGGCAGCTGTTGTTGCGGCACTGCTCAACTGTCTTATTTTCTACCTGTCCAATATCAGGGGCAAGACACTCAATCCTTACCAGATCCACCGCAGGAACAGCTTTAACAGGGCGTACAAACAGGGAATGTCAAATTCCGGCAGGACGAGGAACACCGGCGGTGTAACCTCCCAGGCTTCGGATATAAAGATGAATCCGAGGTCACAGACGAGACATAAATG
>JAGCRJ010000350.1 GCA_017964745.1 Lachnospiraceae bacterium | reverse complement strand
CTAAAAATAAATAAATCAAACAAAAGAAAAAAGGGGCGGTTTCGGTGTTTTGAGGAATTTTAGAAACACCGGAGCCGACCCCCGTTTATTGTTTATTGTTAGTTGTTTATGCTTCGACAACAACGACAGAAGTTACGCTGCTTGCGGGAAGCTTGACCTTGATACCCGATCCGCCGTTTGTTACTTCGGCAGGGATCTCAGTGATCTTAACGGTCTCGGGAGCATCGAAGGTGTTATGTGCGGTGATGTCTCCCGCAACGGTCCTTGCAACCGCACTGCTGACCTTAACTCCGCCTACGATGATATCGATCTCCGTATCTTTATCGGGATCGGTGTTGACAACAGTGATACAAACTTTGCCGTCTTTTTCGCTGGAAGAAACGGAAAGTGAAGGGATCTCGTAATCGCCGTCCTTAAGATCTTCCGTTTCGGCGTAGCTTTCGACATGGCGTGCATCCATGTGATCCTTGAAGAGGTCGTATACATGATAGGTGGGCGTAAGGATCATCTTAGGTCCGTCTGTAAGGATCATCGCCTGGAGAACATTGATCATCTGAGCGATATTGGCCATAACAACGGTATCGCATCTGTCATTAAACATGTTCAGATTAAGGCCTGCGATTACAGCATCACGGATGGTATTCTGCTGGTAAAGGAAACCGGGATTTGTTCCGGGCTCAACCTCGAACCAGTTGCCCCACTCATCAACGATGAGCTTAAGCTGATGATCATCCTTGGAAGCCCTCTTAAGACCCGCAATATTCTCGTCCATGATCTCACCGAGCTTAAGAGTCTTTTTGACGGTCTCAAAATAATCGGTCTTTGAGAACTGCGTTGCACTGTTCTTGTTGAACCAGCCGGTTCCGGGAACGGTGTAATAGTGGAGAGAAAGCGCATCAACGAACTGTCCCGCCTTCTCTGCGACAACCTTTGCCCAATTGATATCGTCTCCGTTTGCACCGCATGCGATCTTGTAAACGGGATGATCGTTATCGTAATTTCTTACAAAGGTGGAATATCTCTTGCACTCATCGGCATAAAACTCGGGAGTCATATTTCCGCCGCATCCCCAGTTCTCATTTCCGATTCCCCAGTATTTAACATTCCAGGGCTCGTCGTGACCGTTCTGTCTGCGAAGCTCTGCCATGGGTGATACTCCGCCCATATTGCAGTACTCTACCCAGTCGCTCATCTCCTGAACGGTTCCGGAGCCTACGTTTCCGCAGATATAAGGATCCGCACCGACCTGTTTGCAGAGCTCAAGGAATTCATGGGTTCCGAAGGAATTGTCCTCGGTAACTCCGCCCCAGTTGGTATTGACGATCTTCTTTCTTTTTTCGGCGGGGCCGATTCCGTCCATCCAGTGATAGGTGTCGGCAAAGCATCCGCCGGGCCATCTGATGACGGGAACCTTGATGTTCTTAAGCGCGTTAACGACATCGCATCTCATGCCGTTTACATTGGGGATGCCATCCTCTTCCTTGACGAAAACGCCTTCATAGATGCATCTTCCGAGATGCTCGGCGAACTGTCCGTAGATATTCTTGTTGATGGTTCCCTTGCTCTTTTTGGTGTTGACTACAATGTGTGCCATATAAAATCTCCTGAATTATTTATCTTCCCAAACGATCTCGTCTGAAAGTTCATCCTTAGCGAACGGTCCGGGTATAATCTTAAGTCCTCTCTTGTTGCCGAAATAGTCGGTATTGAAGGTGATCGGAGTTCCGTCCGGATTCTCGTAATACTCTTCGGGCTCGAATGCCTTTCCGAGAGTTTCGGTATCTATCATGTGTACCTTGAAATCCTTCACAAGGTCGAAGACATTGGTCTTAAGCGTGTACTTGCCCTTCTTTTCCTCAAGCTTTACGAATGCCTTGGTCTTCTTGTCAACAAGGTGGTCCTTCTCATGCTTGAAAGCTCCGGCACCGTTAAAGTAAGCGTTTCCGTGGATCCATACAGGAAGATGTCCGAAGTGTCCGGTAGCAAGCTTGCCCATATCGGGACGGCGCTTACCTATATCGAAAAGCTCGATCCAGTCCTCATAGAGAGGATATTCATCCCATACATGCGTTCCGACTTCAAGATTGGTAGGCTGACGCTTTGGATCCCATCCCTTGAGGTAATCCTTAGGAATCTTGGTATTCTGGATGAAGATATTGTTATAGAATCTGTCATCACCGTGAAGGATCGTCATAAAACCGAGAACCTCGGTGCGGTGTGCGATGTGGTAAGGAGTATAACGGGGCTCGCGCTGTCCGTTAACGATGGAATCAACGCCGCCGCCGACCATGACAAACGAGCCGCAGACAAGGTTATGAACCATCGCAACACCCTGTGTTGCTATTCTCAGCGAGCAGGGTGAAAGAAGGATGTTGTTGTCGATGAGTGTGGGTCCGTGTCCCACTTCGACGAAAAGATCCTGGTCGAAACGGTCGGGACCTGCCTTTATGAATTCGGGGAAGCAGTTATCATGCAGGAAGTTCTGTGTGATACGTGTTCCCTGAGCCTGCCAGTCGCACCAGATTCCCATCCAGCAGTGATGGATATGATTTCTTCTGAAGATGACATCGATCGCGGCATGGAACTTGATGCCGGCGATCTCAGCGCCTCCGAGCTGCTGCATGTTGTTGATGTGATGGATGTGGTTATCCTCGATGATCGAGAATACGCATCCCATTCTTCCAACGATACCGGTCTGTTCGCAGTTATGGATGTGGCATCTTCTTACGATATGACCGCCTACGGTCTCCTTGGTCCAGCCGTCATACTGAGCACGACATACCGCATCCCTCTCCATCTGGGTAGGGCTCTTTACATGCTTGTGGAAGAAGTAATTGTCGTTGTTTTCCTGGGAATAGTTGCCGAAGGAAATACCGCAGCACTTCGATCCGTAAACATCACAGTCCTCGATGATCCAGCCCTTTGACCAGTGTGCTCCGATCATTCCGTCCTGGTATGCTGCGGGAGGTGCCCATGTGGTTGCCGCCTTGCATACGGTGAATCCCGAAAGGGTGATATAGCTTCTGTACTTTTCCGTAGGCATGAAACAGTTCCTGCGTACGGTTATCTCCACTTTTTCCTTTTTCGGATCCTTATCCTTGAAATTAGCATAGATGACGGTCTCATTTGCCTTCTCATCCTGCTCGCAGTACCACTTGTAAACCGAGAACTCGGGTTCCCAGCTTCTGTCGTATACCTTGCCGTCAAGGCATTCCTGAAGTGTCCCTGTCTCATACATCATACGGTCGTTAAGGAATACATTACCCGTATGCATATGATTGTCGGCAAAGTACCAGTCGCCTTCAACCTCCTGAATATAGGGGTTGTAAGCGCCGAATACCGTATTGTCGATCCTTGTTACATATGTGGATCCCTTGTACTTTTTCCAGTCGGTAACAACCTCCGCACCGGTGATCACAGCCTTTAAGGGCTTCTCCGATGTGTAGATGATCCTTGCATCTTCACGTCCTGCATTTCTGGGATTTACATACTCCCTGTAGATTCCGGGAGCAACGATGACCTCATCTCCGGCTACGGCAATATTTGCCGCATCCTGGATGGCTTTGAAGGGAGATTCTTTGCTGCCGTTTCCCCCACGGGCAGCGTTGACATTAACATAGATCTTCATAGGTGTACCTCCTGTTTTGAAAAAAGATCAGTATTTTTTCCTTGAAGCCAGTTCCTCATATATCCTGCAGTAATTCTCGTACCTGATGCGCGGGATTTCCCCGTTCTCCACGCCGGTCTTGATACCGCAGTCATTTTCATAAACATGTGAGCATCCCGCAAATCTGCAGTTTTTCTCAAACCGTGAAAATTCGGGATAAAAAGTCCAGAGGTTTTCTTCGGTCACATCCCTGTTCTCGAAGCTGGTAAAGCCCGGTGTGTCGCAGATATATGTATCCCCTGCGATCATGAACAGCTCGGAATGCCTTGTAGTGTTCTTACCTCTGCTTATCTTTTTGCTGATCTCTCCGGTTTCGGATATCTCTTTTCCGAAGAGTCTGTTTATCGTAGATGATTTGCCCGCTCCGCTGGGTCCCGCAAGAGCCGTGGTCTTTCCCTTCAGAGTCTTTTCGAGCTCTTCAAAACCCTCTCCCGTCCTTGCGCTTATGAGTCTTGCATCATATCCCGCTTTCCCATAGACCGATACAAGCTCCGATCCGAGAGATTCCGTGTCTATATCCTCTTTGTTGAAAGCAATGACACAGGGCAGTTTTTCTTTTTCCAGATTAATGAGGAATCTATCTAACAGATTAAGAGATGGATCCGGATCTTTCACTGCAAATATGATGAGTATCATATCAACATTTGCTACTTCCGGTCTGAAAAGAGAATTCTTCCTCGGAAGTATGTCCGAAACATTACCTATATTCTTATCGAGATCGATCACGTCTATCAGGCAATCATCCCCTACAAGCGGCTTGAGGCCTTCCTTTCGGAAAGCCCCTTTTGCTCTGCATTCATATACAAGCGAACCCGAGGCTACATAATAGAAGCCTCCGATGCCTTT
>JAGCRJ010000349.1 GCA_017964745.1 Lachnospiraceae bacterium | reverse complement strand
TCTAAAAGTGATGTGATCGAGATTGGCGGCGTTGTAGTCGAGAAGCTTCCCAACACTATGTTCAAGGTGGAGCTTGAGAACGGACATCAGGTTCTTGCTACTATCAGCGGAAGACTTCGCCAGAATTTTATTCGTATACTTCCCGGTGATAAAGTCACCATGGAACTGTCTCCTTACGATCTTACCAAGGGACGTATCATCTGGAGAGACAAATAATCTCTTCGGTAAATTAATCTGATATCGTTCACCCCTAATGTATATCTTTCGGGTGTTGATATAAAAAAGTTCTTGCCACGGGACTTTCCTTGTGGTATATTCGAAAATGGTCTTTTTTGAAAGGAGGGCTTTGAGATGAAGGTTAGAAGTTCAGTAAAACCGATGTGCGAAAAGTGCAAAGTCATCAAGAGAAAAGGACGCATCAGGATAATCTGCGAGAATCCCAAGCACAAGCAGGTACAGGGTTGATATACACCTGTTACTTCTTGATACCGTTTCTTCATTAATAAGAATTCGGTAAGAAACGGAAAGATCGGAGACCCTATGTGTCCGGTTGGGCATCAGCCCCAATCAATTGGTAACCGTATACGGACGAAAAAATAAAGGACTGCGTGCGTATACATGATCAGATGCTTTGCATATTGCGGCATCACATTTAGGAGGAATTAGTAATGGCTCGTATTGAAGGTGTAGATCTCCCCAGAGATAAAAGGATTGAGATCGGTCTTACCTACATTTACGGAATCGGAAGAACCACGTCAAACAAGATCCTTGCTGACGCAGGTGTTGATCCCGATACCAGAGTTAGGGATATTACCGATGATGAGGTTAAGAAGATAACCGATTCCATCAATAAGCTGGGAGTAATCGTCGAAGGTGATCTCAGAAGAGAAGTTGCACTCAACATCAAGACTCTTCAGGAGATCGGCTGCTACCGTGGTGTACGTCACAGAAAGGGACTTCCCGTTCGTGGACAGAACACCAAGAACAACGCTAGAACCCGTAAGGGACCCAAGCGTACCGTTGCAAATAAGAAGAAGTAATTAGTTAAGCATAACAGAAAGTAGGTTAGTTTATCATGGCAGATTCAAAATCAGGCGCTAAAAGGCGTGTCAAGAAAAACGTTGAACATGGCCAGGCACACATCCAGGCATCCTTCAATAACACTATCGTTACTCTTACGGATGCACAGGGAAATGCACTGAGCTGGGCAAGCGCAGGCGGACTGGGCTTCAGAGGTTCAAGGAAATCTACTCCTTATGCTGCACAGGTTGCTGCAGAGACCGCTACAAAGGCAGCTCTTGTACACGGACTTAAGGATGTGGATGTATTCGTAAAGGGACCCGGAACCGGAAGAGAGGCAGCTATCAGAGCACTTGCTGCATCAGGACTCAATGTCCTTTCCATCACCGACGTAACTCCCGTTCCTCACAACGGATGCAGACCTCCCAAGAGACGTCGCGTATAATCAGTTTTTGTTAACCAGTAGGAGGAAGGCTTCCGGATGAGCCGGAAGTTGTAAACTACATTTAGAAAGGAATTTTAGAAATGGCAGTAAATCGTGTACCGGTACTTAAGAGATGCAGAGCACTCGGCATTGAGCCCGCAGTTCTCGGCTATGACAAGAAGTCCAATCGCCAGAATCAGCGCATTGGAAAGAAAGTAAGTGAATACGGCACCCAGCTTCGTGAGAAGCAGAAGGCTAAGTTCATCTACGGCGTTCTCGAGAAGCCTTTCCGTAACTATTATGAGAAGGCTGACCGCATGAAGGGAATGACCGGTGAGAACCTCATGACCATGCTTGAGAGCCGTCTTGACAATGTTATTTTCCGTCTCGGACTTGCAAGAACCCGTCGTGAGGCAAGACAGGTTGTAGGCCATAAGCATGTTATGGTCAACGGCAAGAAGATCAACATTCCTTCATACCTTGTAAAGGCAGGAGATGTTATCGAGCTTACCGAGAAGGCTAAGTCACTTACCAGATACAAGGAGATCGCCGAAGTTACCGGCGGAAGACTTGTTCCCGAGTGGCTTGACGGAGATCTTGAGAACTTCAAGGGAACCGTAAAGAATCTTCCCACCAGAGAGATGATCGACGTTCCCGTAGACGAGATGCTTATCGTCGAGCTTTATTCCAAGTAATAAAAACGGACAGTAACCGATAAAATGTATTTGGAAAATACAGGAGGGTATATTAGTGACAGATTTCGAAAGACCTTCAATAAAGATTGAAAAGTCCGATGATAAAAGATATGGCCGCTTTGTTATCATGCCCCTCGAGAGAGGATATGGTATCACACTCGGCAATTCACTCCGCAGGATCATGCTCTCATCACTTCCCGGCTTTGCCGTAAGTGAGATCAAAGTTGACGGAGTACAGCACGAGCTCAGCACCATCCCCGGCGTTAAAGAGGATATGACTGAGATCATCCTTAATATCAAGAGCCTTGCCATCAGCAATTCTGATGAGAGCGGCGAGCCCAAGACCATGTACATCGAGGCTGAGGGCGAAGGCGTTGTAAAGGCTTCCGATATTCACCACGATCCCGACATTGAGATCGCTAATCCCGACCAGGTTATCGCAACTCTTTGCGGCAAGAACGCAAAGCTCTATATGGAGCTTGTTGTAACCGAGGGAAGAGGATATGTAGGAGCAGACAGACTCCGTCCCGGAGATCACAGCATCGGAACCATCGCTGTTGATGCTATCTACACTCCCATTGAGAGAGTAAACGCTACCGTTGAAGACACCCGTGTAGGACAGAGCACTGATTACGATAAGCTCACCCTTGATGTCTACACCAACGGAACCATGACTCCCGAAGAGGCAGTAAGCCTTTCCGCTAAGGTTCTTTCCGATCACCTCGGACTCTTCATCGATCTTTCCGAGAAGGGACAGAGGATCGAGTTCATCGGAGGACCCAGAGAGGAGAACTCAAGCAAGACTGTTGACGGAATGAGCATCGAGGATCTTGAGCTCTCCGTAAGAAGCTTCAACTGTCTCAAGCGTGCCGGAATCAACACCGTTGCAGAGCTTTGCGAGAAGACTGCAGAGGATATGATGAAGGTAAGAAACCTTGGAAAGAAATCTCTTGATGAGGTTCAGCTCAAGCTCGAAGAGCTCGGCTACGGCTTCAAGGCTTCAGATAACTGATTGATATGCGCGAGGGCGGTAAACCCGATGAGTTCGCCCGAAGCGTTGTAGAACGGATAAATGCATAGGAATGGTAAGACCACAGGGCACGTTCCGAATGTACCGTATCACAGAAAGGAATAATAAAATGGCAGTACATTACAGAAAGCTCGGAAGAACTTCTTCCCAGAGAAAAGCTCTTTTAAGAAACCAGGTTACCGCTCTTATCGAGAACGGCCGTATCACCACCACCGAAGCTAAGGCTGAGGAGATCCAGAGAATTGCAGAGAGACTTATCGCTCTTGCAGTTAAGGAGAAGGATAATTTCGAGACCGTTAAGGTTACCGCTAAGGTAGCTCGTAAGGACAAGGACGGCAAGAGAGTTAAGCAGATCGTCGACAAGGAGACCGGAAAGGTTCTTTCCGAGACCACCAGAGACAAGGACGGCAAGCTTGTCAAGATGGAGAACGGCGTAACCGTTACCGTTTATGATGAGGTAGAAAAGGAGATCAAGAAGGACAAGCCTTCAAGACTTCACGCAAGACGCCAGATGCTCAAGGTTCTCTATCCCGTTACCGAAGTTTCAACCGAGAACAAGGGCAAGAAGAGATCCGTTAAGGAGATCGATCTTTCCAACAAGCTCTTCGATGAGATCGCTCCCAAGTATGCTAACCGCAACGGCGGATACACCCGCATCGTAAAGCTCGGCCAGAGAAAGGGCGATGCTGCAATGCAGGTTATCATCGAGCTCGTATAATTCTTAAGACTAAAAAGTCCGGTGCAGATGCACCGGACTTTTTGTATGTCATTATCTGTGAGAGCCGTACAGCCTCGTCGGCTGTTTACTGACCGTTACTGCTTACATCGGTGGTGTATGCGTCCTTCCAGCTGCTGTCCGTTTCGGCGTATGCGGCTTCGGGATTCCTCTGTGCATATTCCGTAAGAGTCTCACTGTTTGACCTGGAGACGGCGGTGATGAGACCGATGAGAAGTATGCCCAGCATGATGAAGAACACCATGCGCCTGAATTTTTCATTTCCGAATAATTCTTTCATCCGTAAAAGAATACCACCCTTTCGGACTTTTGAAAAGCGGAGCAAAACAGGATACGGCTTAAGGCTCCTCCCCTTGTTTCTTTATTCCTATTAGGGTAAAATAATTTTCTATGGATATTGTTAAGGCAGAAGATCTTGTATATGAATATATCAGGCGTGACGAAGAGGGAAATCCCACCGATGTCACGACTGCGCTCGATCATGTCGACATTGATGTCAGGCAGGGAGAGTTTGTGGGCATACTCGGACATAACGGTTCGGGTAAGTCTACTTTTGCGAAGCATCTGAATGCGATACTTTATCCTACCGAGGGAACGGTCTACGTCGGAGGCATGAATACCAAGGATGATGACAAGCTCTGGGATGTAAGAAGCTGTGCCGGAATGGTCTTCCAGAATCCCGATAATCAGATCATCGGTCAGGTAGTCGAAGAGGATGTCGGCTTCGGTCCGGAGAATCTCGGTGTTCCCACCAAGGAGATTTGGGAAAGGGTAGAAGAAAGCCTCAGGGCAGTCGGCATGCTCGAGTACAGGAAGAAATCTCCCAATAAGCTCTCGGGCGGACAAAAGCAGAGAGTATCGATCGCGGGAGTTCTCGCAATGCATCCCAAGTGCATAGTCCTCGACGAGCCCACCGCAATGCTCGACCCCTCCGGAAGAAAAGAAGTCGTAAGGGCGATCAGAGGTCTCAACGACGTCGAAAAGATGACGGTCATTCTCATCACACATTATATGGATGAGGTGGTACATGCCGATCGCATATTTGTAATGGACAAGGGCAAGGTTGTCATGCAGGGAACTCCCAGGGAGGTCTTTGCGGATGTGCCCACACTGGAAAAACTCAGACTCGATGTTCCCGGTCCCGCGCGTATCGCCTGGGAGCTTAAGAAGAAAGGTCTTCCTTTGCCGGACGGAATACTGACCGCAGAGGAGCTTGTGAAAGAAATAGAAAAATGCCGCTGATACTCGATCACGTAAGCCAAGTTTATAATGCCGATACCGAAACACCCGTCAAGGCTCTTGACGATGTTTCTCTTGTGCTGCCCGAAGGTCAGTTCATCGGTATCATCGGACATACGGGTTCGGGCAAGTCCACGCTTGTACAGCACCTTAACGGACTTATGCTGCCGACTTCGGGAAATGTGTACTACAACGGCAAGGATATCGCCGATAAGGATTTCGATAAAAAAGATCTGAGAAAGCATGTCGGACTGGTCTTCCAGTATCCAGAGCATCAGCTGTTCGAGACCGATGTTTTTGCGGATGTATGTTTCGGACCCAAGAATATGGGACTTTCCAAAAAGGAAGCCGAGCTTGCCGCATTCGATGCACTCAGAAAGGTTGATTTCCCCACGGAGCTTTACTACGCTTCCGTGTTCGAACTTTCCGGCGGACAGAAAAGAAGAGCGGCCATTGCCGGTGTGCTTGCGATGAAGCCCGATTTCCTTGTGCTTGACGAGCCTACCGCGGGCCTCGATCCCGTAGGAAGGTATGAAATACTCGATATGGTATCCGCACTTCATAAGGAGAGCGGAATGACGATCATCCTTGTATCACATTCGATGGAGGATGTCGCAAGATATGTTGAAAGAGTAATTGTCATGGACCGCGGCAAGGTGGCATATGACGATACTCCAAGGGAAGTCTTTACGCATGAAAAGGAGCTCGAAGGCATGGGACTCGGTATTCCCGAATCCACCCGCATCGCCCGCATGCTCAAAGGCAAAGGAATCGATGTCGATCCTGATGTGCTCACGGTAGGCGAGGCCGCTGATTCGATCTTCGCAGCCGTGACGGGAAGAAATAAATGATCCGCGATATCACGATAGGACAATATTATCAGACCGACAGCACGGTCCACAGACTTGACCCCAGGGTCAAGCTTTTGGGGACCCTTCTTTTCATCGTCGCACTTTTCCTTTACAAGAATCCCGCAGGATATGCTCTGGGACTGGTTTTTCTTCTGACGGTGATAAAGCTCTCACATGTTCCCCTTAAGTTCATTACCAAGGGACTCAAGGGAATAATGATCGTGCTGGTATTCACGGTACTCATTAATCTGTTCCTGACGCCGGGAACGGCCGTGGTCAGCTTCTGGAAACTCACTATAACCTACGAGGGCATAGGCGTAGCTCTTACCATGCTCTTCAGGCTCACGATGCTCATTATGGGATCTAGCATAGTCACGCTTACCACCACACCCAATAATCTTACCGACGGCCTTGAAAAGGGACTCGGTTTCTTAAAGATATTCCGCGTGCCCGTCGGAGACGTTGCGATGATGATGTCAATAGCGCTCAGATTCATCCCCATCCTTATGGAAGAGACCGACAGGATCATGAAAGCCCAGCTCGCCAGAGGTGCTGATTTTGAGAGCGGCAATATAGTCAAAAAAGCCAAGGCGCTTGTGCCCGTTCTTGTTCCTCTCTTTGTATCCGCTTTCAGAAGGGCCGGCGATCTTGCCATGGCGATGGAGGCGAGGTGCTACAGAGGCGGCGACGGCAGGACCAAGATGAAACCCCTCATATATAAAAAGAGGGATGCGATGGCATATATAATTCTGTTTTCTTTTGTTGTGATCAGCGTATGGATCGGAAGATGGTCTGTCATAAGCGGATTCTTCAACTCTATCTACAGCAGTTTTATCCCTAAGTGATCTTTCCATGGAAAAAAGGATCAGACTGAAAATATCATATGACGGCACGGCTTATCACGGCTGGCAGATCCAGGACGGAGCTGTCACCGTTGAAGGTGTTCTCACGGAGGCTGTGAGCGAAGCGGTCGGAAGACCGGTCGAGCTGATCGGAGCGAGCCGTACCGACGCGGGGGTTCATGCCCTCGGGAATGTTGCCGTATTTGATGCGGACACTCCCATTCCCTCCGATAAGATGGCCATGGTGCTCAATAAGCTCCTGCCGGATGACATAAGCATCGTATG
>JAGCRJ010000038.1 GCA_017964745.1 Lachnospiraceae bacterium | reverse complement strand
TACGACAACGATCACTGGGGATATTCTCTTGAGGATATGAGGCTCGAGATGAGCAGCGCCGGAAAGGGAGATCTCAGGGATCTCTTTGTCGAGATCACTTATCCCGACGGGTCATCGACAAACGACTTCATTTACGAAAGCTTTTTCCTGGATGAAGATCAGCCTTCAAGTGATAAGCTTCCCGTATCATATGATGAGAGCGGAAGATGTGAGCATCTCTGCATAACCATGCGCGAGAAGGTGAAGAACACAAGGCTTGAGCTTCACTATTATCTGTACGGTGACTGCGACTGTCTTTGCAGGATGACCAAACTTTACAACGATACGGATTCCGACATCGTTGTCAGAAAACTGATGAGCAACCAGCTCGACCTTGATATGCCGGGTTATGTCTTCACGGGCTTTGGAGGAGCGTGGGCAAGGGAGATGCAGAAATCCTCGGTTCCGCTCATCCGCGGAAAGCATGTCTACTCTTCAAGGAGCGGCGAATCCTCGCACAGGGCAAATCCTTTCACGATGCTCCATCCTGCTGATACGGATGAAGATCACGGAGACGTATATGCATTCAACCTGATCTACAGCGGAAACCACTGCGAGTCGGCGGAGGTCAGTCCTTTCGGCAAGACCAGGTTTCTTTCGGGTATCAATCCCGAAGGCTTCGAATTTAAACTCGCACCCGGTGAAAGCCTCGATGCACCCGAAGCAGTAATGACGTTTTCACAAGACGGCTTTAACGGAATGAGCCGGCATATGCACAGGTTTGTAAGAGAGCATATCGTAAGGGGACAGTGGAAAAGGAAGGAACGCCCCGTGCTCTTAAACAGCTGGGAGGCAGCGTATTTCGATTTCAACGAAAGCAAGCTCGTAAAGCTCGCAAAGGCCGGAAAGGAAGTCGGCATCGAACTTCTCGTAATGGATGACGGATGGTTCGGCGAAAGGAATGACGATCACAGCAGCCTCGGCGACTGGGATGTAAATAAGAAGAAGCTTCCCGGCGGACTTAAAAGCCTTGCCGATAAGATCACATCGCTCGGAATGAACTTCGGCATCTGGGTTGAGCCCGAGATGGTATCCGTTAATTCCAGGCTCTACGAAGCACACCCCGACTGGGCGATATCGATACCCGGAAGGGATCATTCCGAGGGAAGGACCCAGCGGATTCTTGACCTTTGCAATCCGGAGGTCTGTGATTTCATAACGGATAAGATGAGCGATGTCTTTTCGTCCGCTGATATATCGTATGTAAAATGGGACATGAACAGGCCATTTACCGATGTCTATGCTCCTTCGCTTCCCGCGGACAGGCAGGGTGAGGTATTCCACCGTTATATCTGCGGCTTCTACTCGGTCATGAAGAGACTGACCGAAAAGTTCCCGCATATTCTTTTCGAAGGCTGTGCATCCGGAGGAAACAGGTTCGATCTCGGAATGCTCAGCTACTTTCCCCAGATCTGGGCAAGTGACGATACCGATGCAGTCTGCAGGGCGGCAATCCAGACGGGTTACAGCTACGGCTATCCGATGAGCTGCGTATCCGCACATGTATCCGCAAGCCCGAATCACCAGACGCTCCGTGAGACCTCTCTCGAGACAAGATTCAATGTTGCGGCATTCGGCGTGTTCGGTTACGAGTGCAATCTCTGTGACATGAAAAAGGAAGACCTTGCCGCGATAAAGGCTCAGACTGAGCTTTACAAAAAGTGGAGGAAGGTTGTTCAGTTCGGTGAATTCCACCGCGGAAGAAATGCCGGCAGCCTTCCCGTTAACGGTGTGTCCGCAGATCCCGCATCCGCAGGTAATCTTACGGAATGGACATCAGTTTCGGAGGACGGAAGCTCAGCCGTCGGATTCCTCATGCAAAAGCTTGCCGTTCCCAACACAC
>JAGCRJ010000348.1 GCA_017964745.1 Lachnospiraceae bacterium | reverse complement strand
AATACAACAAAGCTTATGACATCCGCAAGCGAATCAAGCTCTATTCCGAATGCTTTTTCTTCCTCGGTTCTCTTGATCTTCCTTGCAACGGCTCCGTCAAACACATCACAGATTCCCGCGATTATGAAACAGACGAAAACGTAATTAACATGTACCTGCCTGGCCGCAAGATACATTCCGAGTACCGAGATCTCAAGTCCCAGATATGTAAGTATCACTGAAGGATTCCAAAAACCAACTATCTTCTTCATAACAAATCTCCGATCATTCCTTTATTGTTACCGTTCCGGCGCTTCCGTCGATCGTGACGATCTGTCCGTCACGTATCTTGGACATCGCATCCTTGCAGGCAACTATTGCGGGTATTCCGTATTCCCTCGATACGATTGCTGCGTGGCAGAGTATTCCGCCGTATTCCGTTACGATTCCGGAAAGGATCGCAAACTTCGGTGTCCATCCGGTATCGGTAAATCTCGTAACCAGGATATCACCTTCCTGCAGGCGGTCGATCTGTGTGAAATCTTCAATGACCCTTGCAATTCCGGTGACGGTTCCGTTGTTGGCTCCCAGTCCCTTTATTCCCGGTCCGTCCTCTATCTTCTTTCCGGAGGATATCGCGGTTCCGATCTCGTTTTCGCTTATATAATTCCTGTAAGCGTTGTAGTAGTATTTATTTTTCCGGATCTTTTCGCTAAGGATCTCTTTACCGGCTTTTCCGTCGATGTACTCCCAGAGATCTCCGACCTTGAGAAACCAGACATCCTCCTCTTTCTCAAGAATTCCTTTTTCGACCAGATGCTTTGCATACTCCATGGTGTAGACCCTGAGCATGTAGTAGAACCTGGTGGAAACATCCCTGAACTCTTCTCTCCACCAGAGCATCTGTCTCATTCCGGTGACTTTTTTCTTTATCTTATTGAATGTTCTTTCGGATACCTTCTTTCTGACCTTGCGAAGGACATCCATATACATCTTATGTCCGTTCTCTTTATCCTCGAGAGGTGAGTAAGAATCCTCCAGAGCGACCATATCCTTTACCATTGCGATCATCACTTCGGGCTCTTCGTAATAGCAGGGATAGGTTATATCCAGCTCCTTATCGGAATGATATCCGTACTTCTCGATAATGATCTTCACTTCCGGAATGTGATACTTTGCATGGTCAAGCGATGCCGCGATCGTTTCTGCCGGAGTATCCGTCCAGTAGTGATATGCTTCGTTTTCCTTTCTGATAAGCCTTGATGCATCCCACATCTCGTAGAAAGGAAGAAGGTGTGAGATGTTGTCTATGTTTCCGAGAAGGGACAGATATTCGCTTTCGGATACATACTTAAGAAGGCTGTCCTTATAAAGAGACTGATGGATGGTGTTTATGAATATCTGCCAGAAGTATGTTGTCTCACTTCGAAGGTAAGTCTTCTTTGTGATGTTATAGAAGCTCTTCTCGATATCCTTTATCTCGTGCTTGTCATACTTTTCCTTGTAATCAAAGTACAGGGTAAGAAGCTCATCCTTGTAACGCTGCGCATTCTTTCTTCTGTTCTTTAAGATCCTGCTCTGGTTGATGACGATCTTGATCATCCTGGATACGGATGAAGGAGTGATCCTCGTTACCTCTCCGTCGCCCTCGTAATTACCGACGATGCCATATTCGCTGTCGAATTCCCTTTCCTTGTATCCGATGACCTGGCTCATCGCCTTTTTTACCGCGGACATATTCCAGTAAGGACGTCCGTAGAACATCTCTCCGAGTTTGGAGGGAAGCTCTTCATCCTTAAGGATCTCGGATCTTACGATGAAATTGCGGAGTGAAAATTCCCAGATATATTCGTAAAGGCTCCACATGTAAGGCGTGCAGACAGTGGCCGATACTCCGCCGTCCTTAAAGTCCGCCGTTGTCCACATATCGGAGATGCCGTTATATTTTATGCTCGTGATCTTTCTTGCCTGAAGGATGTAGAGCTTTTCATCCTTTATAGCAAATTCGATGTCGCAGGGATATCCGAAGAACTGCTGGATCTGTGCGAAGACTTCGGAATATTTCTTTACGGCATCTTCGGAAAGAAGAGTGTTTTCGGAATTTCTGTTTACTTCCTTTCCGTCAAACCAGTCAAAGTAATACTGCTCGGGCTTGGTCTTGCCGCTTACGATGTTCTCGCCGAGTCCCTGTGATACCTCAATGAGCATCACCTTATCGTTTCCGCTTATGGGATCGATCGTAAAGCAGATACCGCTGTTGTCGGCATCGACCATTTCCTGGATGACGACCGACATCTTCATGGAAAGAGGATCGATATTCCTGTTGGCGATATACTGAAGACTTACCTTTCCGAACATCGACCTGTAGCAGGCGATGATATTTTTCTCAAGATCGCTCTTTGCAACATTTAAGAATGTCTCATACTGTCCGGCAAAGGAATACTCATCAAGATCCTCCTTGTTTCCGCTGCTTCTTACGGCGTACAGGCTCTCGTCCTTTGCGACCGCATTTATCTCGGAAAGGATATCCTCGGGGATGAGGACGTCGTCAAAGAGCTTGGAGATCTTTTCTGAAACCTCATCGCAGGTTGCAGGTGTAAGGCCCGAAAGAATTTCACTGATCTTACCTTCAAGTCCGTTCTTACTTACGACTTCATCATAAGTATCGCTGTCCAGAATAAAACCGCCCGGAACCTCAAAGCCCTGCTTCTTCATCTGAAGCAGGAATTTACCTTTGTTTCCGAGTTTTTCTTCTCTGAGTTCTTCTTTTTCCAGTTTGATTATCACGTGTCGTCCTCTCAGTCTTTGTTATGGAAAGTATACAGGCACCTTATCAGAAAGGATTTTTTCTGAGCTTTGCAAGATACAGAAGTACATTCAGGATTATATGTGTGAACGCTCCGACGAGAACATAGAGCAGATACAGACCGATTCCCAGATCGTAGAATATCCACACGACAAGAGCACATCCGAAAACCGAATCCGCCTGGTCAAGGAAGATGAAGAAAATCTTCCGGAAACCGGAGATCGTTTTTCCGGGTGTGATATCAAGCCTTCTTTTCAGGAAAGAGTTGGGAAGCTCGAAAAGAGCATATCCCAGTCCGATAAGAAGACCTGTAAGTACGTTATAGATAAATGTATTTTCGTGATTGATATAAAAGAAATTCAGATGATCGATCGAGGCTGCGCTGCTTACACAACCCCAAACGATCGAAAAGAATGTATTTAATACCAGATAACCGATAAAACCCTTCCAGGTTTTGTTATCGCCGAAGATCCTCTTTCCGTCGGAAAGACATCTGCCGAAATCCATCGGCTTTTTCAGCGGCTTAAGAACACCCGTCTTGCACCATATCATGTT
>JAGCRJ010000347.1 GCA_017964745.1 Lachnospiraceae bacterium | reverse complement strand
GTGGTTGCCGGCGGATGTTATTTCCTCGGCGGTTTCGGAAGACTCTTCGGAGATATGGTAGATGTTTCCACACAGGGCTTCGATGCGATCATTCCCGCAATGCTTTCCAACTTAAGCCCCGCACTTATCGGACTTGTTGTCATCCTTGTTCTTTCGGCTTCAATGTCCACTCTTTCGTCACTTGTTATGACCTCCAGCTCAACCCTTACCATTGACTTTATCAAGGGAACCGTCATCAAGGATATGAGCCAGAAGAAGCAGGTTCTCTGGATAAGGGCATTGATCGTTGTCTTCATCGCGATCTCCGTTGTGCTTGCGATCGTACAGTATCGTTCAAACGTAACCTTCATTGCACAGCTCATGGGTGTTTCATGGGGAGCAATGGCAGGCGCATTCCTTGCACCTTTCCTCTATGGTCTCTACTGGAAGGGAACAACCAAGGCAGGCTGTGCGGTAAGCTTTATCTTCGGAGCAGGCTTCATGACCTATAACATGCTCTTCAGGAGCACTCTTCCGAAACTTCTCCAGTCACCCATCAATGCAGGTGCATTCGTAATGCTTGCGGGACTTATCATTGTGCCCGTCGTATCCCTGATCACGAAGAAGCCCGGCAAGGAAGAGATCGACAAGATATTCTCCTGCTACGACAAGAAGAACGAAGTTCCCGTTACCCAGTCACTCAGCGACTGAATATAATAAGCAAATGTTATGGAAGAAGACCCCCGCGGGTCTTCTTCTTTTTATGCGGATTTTGATAAAATGCCGGATCTGACGGCACAGAGAAATCTTTTCTTCTTAAATTCATCAATTTCTTTCGGTATTTGTGACCTGAAGGATACGGCCGCCGTCATTAAAGATGTACGGGGTACAAAACAAACACATGCTGGCCTCCCGGGGCCCTGAATATGAAAGTGAGGAATCAGGAAATGAAGAAAAGAATCGTAGCGGGTTTACTCGCGCTTATGATGATTGCCGGATGCGGCACGGGTTCGACCGGAAATACGGGTAACGGATCGGGAGGTTCAAGATCCAGGGAATATTCATCAACAAATGTCGCCGAGACTGTAGAACCCCTTGTAATAAATGTGGAAAACGGTGATATCGAAGATGAGTGGGTACAGTCCCTTTCAGCTTCATCAATGAATCTTTTGAGTGAGATCATGGAGTCGGAGGGAGAGGGAAGAAATATCATGATCTCTCCCACATCCATGATGATGGCATTCGGAATGCTTGAAAACGGTGCATCCGGTGCGACTTTATCCGATATCGAGAATGTTATCGGAGGAGGCCTGGCAGTAGAACAGATGAATCCGATGATGTATTCATTGGCTGAGCGTTTTGAAAGTTCGGAGGATGTCAGGTGGAATGTAGCCAATTCGGTATGGCTCAGGGATGACGGAAGGTTTGAGATAGTTCCCGAGTTCGCTCAGGCTGCCAGAAGCTACTATAATGCCGATATCTGGAAGGCGGCATTTGACGAGAAGACCGTCGAGGATATCAACGCATGGGCTGATGAACAGACCTACGGCATGATAAAGGAAATAATTGACGCCATCGATCCCGAAACATATATGTACCTGATCAATGCGGTGGCATTTGAAGGCGAGTGGATGAACGAGTATGAAGATACTGATATATGGGAAGATTATGAATTTCATAATTATGACGGAACTACATCAAATGTCAACATGCTCTGCAGCACAGAAAGCAGATATATGGAGCTCGGAAACGGTATAGGTTTCGTCCGTCCGTATAAGGGAGGCGATTATTCATTCGTAGGCATTCTTCCCGAGGAAGGAACTTCGGTTGAAGACTATATCGCATCACTTGCAGACAGCGGAGCCGATTTTGCCGAAGCTTTCAGAAATGCAAAGGGTTACGAATCCGATATAATCGTAAAGTTCCCCGAGTTTAAGAACGAATATGAGATCGAGATGGCGGAACTTCTTAAGTCAATGGGAATGGAGACTCCTTTTGACCCCGATAATGCCGATTTTACCGGACTTATAGCAGCTTCCGGCGATCGGGAGTATCCTGTTTATATCGGTGCGGTTCTTCACAAAACATTTATCGAAGTAAACAGGGAGGGAACCAGGGCAGCGGCCGTTACATCGATCACACTGGATTGCGCAGGTGTTGAGCCTGATTTCGTGCCTCCCATGATCATCACTCTTGACAGACCTTTCGTTTATGCGGTTGTTGACAACGAGACCGGACTTCCCGTCTTCCTCGGAACCGTAAGCTCTCTTTAATAGTTTTTAGTCCTGCTCCTGTGGTATTATAGGATAAGTGTTTGGAGGATTAACTTACCCGGATACCACAGGAGATTTTTTATGCTTATAGAAAAGATGACAGGTGATCATTACGAAGAAGTGCTGAAGATGATGAGAGTCTTCTACGATTCTCCCGCAGTTCTCCATACCTCATCCGATAATGTGCTCAGGAATGATATAGAGGCATGCATCGGAGACTGTCCCTACCTCGACGGGTATGTATTTATCGAAGAAGGAAATATAGCCGGATACTCCATGGTATCCAAAAGCTTTACCACCGAGTACGGGGGGATATGTGCCTGGATCGAGGATCTCTATATAAAGGAAGAATTCAGAAGACGCGGGATCTCGAAAAAATTTTTTGAAGAGCTTCCGGGACTCTATCCGGATATTGTGCGGTTCAAGCTTGAGGTGGAGCCTGAGAACGAGCGGGCCATAGAGACATATAAAAAGTGCGGATATGACAGGCTTCCCTACGACATCATGGAAAGGGTAATGATAGAGGACTGATACCGATGAACGATTTTAAAACGATTTTTTTCTTTGACCTGGACGGAACTCTTCTTACCGATGATAAGACAATCTCCGACGCGACAAGGACCGCACTTTTGGAATATGTACTGGACGGAAATCATGTTGCCGTATGTACGGGACGGGGCCTCGACAATGTGATCGATGTGAGCGGAAAGCTCGGACTCGATTTTCCCGGAACCTATCTTATATGCTTTAACGGCGGAATAATCTATGAATGCGATACGAAGAAAGTCATCTCACGTATCGGTATTCCTCTCAAATATATACCGGGACTCTTTGAGCTGGCCTCGGAACACAGTATACATTGTCACACATACGCATCGGATCATATGATAACTCCTGATGAAGGCGAAGAGATGAAGTATTACAACCGCATCATCCAAAGACCTCTTGTGGTCACGCAGGATATCGCGGGTAATCTGACCGAGGATCCATGCAAAGTCATAGCCATCGAACTGCACGATGCCGATAAACTTGAACGTTTCAAGCAGGCTGTGGATGAAAAATACGGGGATGTATTTACCACCTGCTATTCCAATCCGTACTATCTGGAAATTTACATGAAAGAATCCGGAAAGGGATCTGCCGTAAAGAGGCTGGCCGAATATCTTGATGTGCCGATATCCAATACATATGCGGCGGGCGATGAGATGAATGATATCTCCATGATAGAAGCCGCGGGCTGCGGCATAGCGATGATCAATGCTTCGGATGAAGTCAAGGCACATGCGGATGTCATCACGAAGACCGACAATAACCGCGACGGACTTGCGGAACTGATACGCTCCGCAATATGATGTTTCGCCTGCGGGTAAGGTACTTATATCACTGAAGGGAAAAATAATGGCATACATTCACAGGGTTCAATATTACGAAACAGACAAGATGGGAATAACCCATCACTCCAATTACATCAGATGGATGGAGGAGGCAAGGATCGCTTTTCTTGCAGACATCGGATGGGAATATTCAAGGCTTGAAGAGATGGGACTTGTTTCTCCCGTGCTGAACGTGACATGTGATTACAGGAAAACAACGACCTTTTCGGATGAGATATCCATCGAGGTTTCCGTAAGTGAATTCAGAGGGGTCAAGTTATTCCTTTCTTATGAAATGAAGAATGATAAGGGCGAGGTCGTCTGCACCGCGAAGTCGGCACACGCTTTTCTGGACAGGGAGGGAAGACCTGCAAAAGTAAAGCAGGATTTTCCGGAGCTTTTTGAAACTTTATCAGGACTTGTCTGATGATCCGGGATATCAGTATACGTGCAGACAGGTTCAGGCCCGAAAAGAAAACAGTGAGGATACAAAATGAGTGAGATAGATGATCTTATAAATATGATCGACGGAAAAATGAACGGCGGTGTAAGCAGGCTGAAAGTGGGCTTCAGTGAGGAGCTCGGAGAAGGTCAGAAGAAGGAAGCATACCATCACGGGAGATGCGATGTGGGAAGTCCGTGGGCTACCGGGACAGTGGGAAACTGCGATGCGATAGACGTTGATGATGAGTGAGTGCTTCAATCCGGCAGACAGTGATGACCGGTGAGCGGTGGTATCGGAGGAAGAAAGTGTCACATATCAGGGAAATAACGGAAGCGGATAATGCTGCGGTTGCCGCACTTGTGAGGGACAATCTCGAGGCGGTCGGACTTGATATTCCGGGAACCGCATATTTTGACGAGGCTCTGGATCATCTCAGCGACTGTTACGGAAAAGAAGATGCTAAATACTTTGTCCTGGAGAGTGATGACGGCGAAGTGATCGGCGGCATCGGATTTGCCGGGTTCGAAGCAATGAAGGATACGGCAGAGCTCCAGAAGCTTTATCTCAAAGAATCTGCAAAGGGATCGGGGCTTGGCTATAAACTGATAGATCATGTCGAGAATATGATGAGAGAAGCTGGATATAAATATTCGTATCTCGAAACACACGATGTCCTGCAGGCTGCGATCCACCTGTATGAGAAAAGCGGATATAAAGAAATTAAGCGTCCCGCAGAAGTCGGACACAGTACGATGAACCGCTTCTTTTTGAAGACATTGTAATGACGATCGAAGAATATTTTGCTGAACTGAAAACGAAGGATATCATCTGCTGGGGAAGCGGTAAGCGTTTCCGCAACATCACATATCCGTTTTTATGTAAAAGTACTCTTATCGATAATCTTGCCGGGTTTGCGGACGTTTCGGGTACCGGGGATATTGAGGCGGGCGGCCGGAAGCATCACAGGTTCGGCAGGGAAGAACTGGCGAAGATGAACCGCGAAAACTCCGTGATCCTTATTGCCGTCAGCGGTTACGAAGAGGTACTTGCCGGGCTTAACTCCGATCGCATCCTGTCAGGCTTTGAAGCCGTGCCCTCGGTTTATCCGGAGCTTCTGTATGAGGATATGATGCTTTTGTCCGCTCCGAAGCCGCCGGCGGGTTTCCGTAAGAATGACTGTAAGAAGATCCCCGGGATCATTCATGGCATATGGTTTTCGGATAACCCGATGCCGGAGCTGTATCAAAGATGCCTTGATTCCTGGAGAAAATATTCGCCGGATCTGGAGATAAGGATCTGGAGCCTTGATACGTACAAGCCCGGCCGCTGTCTGTTTTTCGAACAGGCTGTGGAACACAAAAACTGGGCTTTTGCATCGGACTATGCAAGGGTTGATCTGCTTCGCAGATACGGAGGCATTTACATGGATCTGGATGTGGAGATGCTCCGCCCCATCGATGATCTGCTGTACAATGACGCATACATGAGCTTCGAGTCGGAAGACAGGATAGAATGCGGTTCCGGAATGGGTGCCGGGCCGGGACATCCCGTCATTGAGGAGATATGTGAGAGCTACGAAAAAAGACCGTATCTGAAGCCTGACGGAACCTGGGATAATTCCACCTGTCCCGTACGTTACACCGAGGTCATAGAAAAGCATGGCCTTAAGAAAAATGGCGGTTTCCAGTTCGTAGAGGACATAACTGTATATCCGTTCGAAGTGCTGACCGGAAAAAGCTTTGATACCGGAATTGTCTACAATACGGAACTCAGCTACACAGTGCATCATCATAACGGAAGCTGGATCCCGGATAAGACGCATGCGTCCGTCCGTGAGCGGCATGAAAGGATCCGCGAGTTTCTTGAATCAAAGGATATAACGGTATGAATGCCGGTTATATAATGTAGCGATCAGGAGGATAGTTATGAGAATGATCTGCTCAAATCATATGCGAAGGAACTTGTCACGGATCTGTATCATATAGATGAGGCAGATGTTGATGTTGATCTGGAATATAGTCCGTAATTCCATTAACAGATTCAGATGATCGTAACAATAGGGGGGTTAGTGGCTATAAAGCCGGAGTAAATTATTGGGAGGAATACAAATGCCGGAAGAACTCAGAGAAAACCTCATACTCATTTTGGTTGTCTTCGTACCTATCCTCGCCTATCTGATCATATCCAGAGTGCTTGGCAAGTCATTCAAAAAATCGCCCGACAATCCGCTCTTTCCCGAAAACAGCGGCGGAAGCATCGTCATCCGCATTATAAAGCGGGCGCCGATCACCTTGATAGTGGTTGTTCTTGCCTATGTCTTTGCTGCTCATAACAGAGACTGGATCGCAAAAGGATTTAACGATAACGATGCAAGGTGTGAAGCAATCTTCGCGGAATATGATGAACTGAACGAAGATAATGTCGATCCGGAGAGCGGGAAAAGGATCCTGACTCAGGCCTACCTTCGCAGAGACTATAAGCTCTACGTCTCAAGTGAGCAATCCGGTTCCGATTTTGCTTCAACAATTTACGAGATGGTATTCATATCAGCAGTTTTCATAGCAGGCGGGTGGAGCTGTATCGCATACATTATCGGCTTCCTTTTGTATAAGAAGAAAGTAAGCATCCTAAGCATAGGTGCAACCCTTCTTCTCATACCCACGATCATCGCCGGAGTACGGATAATAGAGGATAATTTCGGAACCGTAAATTTACCGGATCCCGATAATGCGGTGATATCGGCGGTGCCTGTAACGATCAGTTCCAGGCGTGATGTG
>JAGCRJ010000346.1 GCA_017964745.1 Lachnospiraceae bacterium | reverse complement strand
GATATAGTTCTTGCGGCACCGACCGGAAGAGCCGCAAAGAGGATGACCGAGACGACCGGGTATGAGGCGGCGACGTTCCACAGGCTTCTCGGAGTTGCCTCCATACAGGATGAGACCGGCAGCAGCGTCATCTTCCAGAAGAACGCAGAGGAGCCGATAGAAGCGGATGTCATAATAATTGATGAAATGTCAATGGTAGATATAATGCTCTTCAAGGCACTTCTTTCCGCAGTCCCGCTTTCTTCGAGACTTATCCTTGTAGGCGATGCGTCCCAGCTTCCGAGCGTAGGCCCCGGAACCGTGCTGAGCGATATCTGTTCATGTCCTTCCTTTAAGGTGGTAAAGCTCGAGAAGATCTTCCGCCAGGACGAGACAAGTAACATTGTCATAAATGCCCACAAGATCGACAGGGGCGAGCATATAGAATTGTCGTCCAATATCAGGGATTTCATTTTCCTTGAAAGGGACGATTCGAATGTGATAAAGCAGACGGTCGGATGGATGATCTCCGATAAGCTCCCCGCATATGTCGGATGCGGTCCCTTTGATGTGCAGGTCCTTACGCCGATGAAAAAGGGTGCGCTCGGAGTTTATGAGCTGAACAGATTCCTTCAGCAGGTTCTTAATCCCGCTTCGCATGAAAAAAGTGAGTACCTCTACGGGGATACTCTTTTCCGCGAGGGCGACAAGGTCATGCAGACCAAGAACGATTACAAGCTCGAATGGACGACCGATGAGGCCCTGAGTTCCCTGGCACAGTCCGGAAGCGGAGTCTTTAACGGCGACCTCGGAAGGATCAGGAGGATCGATGAGTCTTCGAGGACCATGACTGTCCTTTTCGATGACGGAAGGGTGGTAAGATATCCTTTCTCAGAACTCGACGAACTCGATCTGTCCTATGCGATGACCATCCATAAATCACAGGGAAGCGAATATCCGGCGGTGATCATTCCGATACTCGACCCCTCGGCTCCGCTCGTCTACAGAAACCTGCTTTATACGGGGATCACCAGGGCAAAGTCCTGCGTCGTCATCCTCGGAAGCTCCGAAACAGTCTGTCGTATGATAGATAACAGAGGCAGTAATGAAAGATTTTCTTCTTTTGCCGAAAGGCTTCTTGAAGCGTGCGCCCGATAAGGTCGCTGCGCTTCTCTACCCGTCCAGATGTCCCGTCTGTGACAGGCTGGTCCGGCCAAGCTCCGAAAGGATATGCCTTTCGTGTCTCAAAACTTTAAAACCGATCAGAACTCCTTTTTGCGAAAAATGCGGAAAGAAGATAAGTGCCGGCATGCGTTTTTGCATAGATTGCGGGAGGGTGCACCATGCCTTTACGCGAAGCAGGGGTGCGTTTGAATACGGACCTTTAAGCAAAGCGATATACAGGTATAAATACCTCGGAAGGCGCGAATATTCGAAGGTTTTTAGCGAATTGACATACAGTCAATTAGCAGATTTTATTCATGGGGTGCATCCGGACATCATAGCCGCGGTTCCGGTCTCGAAAAAGAAGCTCCTTAAGAGGGGATATAACCAGGCGGCCGAGCTTGCAAAGGGGCTTTCCGAACTTTCCGGAATACCGTTTGAGGATGGCGCACTTTTGCGTGTCAGGGACACCTCTCCGATGAAACTTCTGAGCCCTTCGGAAAGGCAGAAAAATCTCAAAAATGCTTTTACCGGAGGCCAAAATGTAGTAAAATTTAAGCGTGTACTTTTGGTAGACGATATCTATACTACCGGCTCGACTATGGACGAATGTTCGCGGGCTTTACTTAAGGCAGGTGCGGAGAGCGTGTACGGTCTTGCCATGGCCTCGGGAGCGGGAGTATAGGAGGGGAGGTTTATCGGATGAATATCAGGAATTGCAAGAACTGCGGTAAAATGTTCAACTATGTTACCGGTCCTGTTATCTGCCCGAACTGCAGGGAAGCGGTAGAAGCCAAGTTCCAGGAGGTCAAGGAATACATCAGGGAACATAAGGGTGTCGGCATTGCGGAGGTTTCCGAAGCGTGCAGCGTCGATCCCGCCCAGATCCGCCAGTGGCTCAGGGACGACCGTCTCGAGGTCACCGAGGATTCCGCACTTATGCTCAATTGCGAAGCATGCGGAGCGCCCATCAGATCAGGCAAGTATTGCGACAGGTGCAGGACGAATATGACCAATTCGTTCAACAGCATTCTTAATGCCAATAAGCCCAAGACCGAGTTTAAGAAACCTGAGAAGGATTCTCCCAAGATGAGATATCTCGATCAGTAAGGTGAACAAGGGGACGGTTCCTCCGTTCACCGAAACCGTGAACGGAGGAACCGTCCCCTTGTTCACCACTGTTTCAGAAATGTAATGTGAAGTCACCTGCGAGGTTTCACAAGTGCAGGTGACTTGTGTTTGTAAAGGAGTGCGGGCTTACCCGCGATATTTATGCTTGATAAAGACAGAGTCATTCTGATGACCAGAATGGCCTCATACGAGGAAGGTGACGGAAAAAAGCATATGAGTGTCGTCAGGTTCTTTAAAGGCGACTATATCGCCGTGGGGATTCTCAAGGCGGTTATCTGTGCTTCTGTTTCCTTTGCACTGATCCTCGCTCTTTATGTTTATTATAATTTTGACGTGTTCATGAGCAGCATCTATGACATGGATATTCTGGCCTTTGTCAGGAGCATACTCACGAAATACGCCTGGTTTGTAGGCATCTATGTAATGATCACCTATGTCGTATGCACGATCACATACAATTCGTCGCGCAGAAAGCTTAAGAGATACTACAGGAATCTCAGGGTGCTCAAGAAGATGTACGACAGACAGTAAGGAATTGTTATGACAAGGCTTTTAGAGATCAGAGACAACATTAAGGTTCTATTTTCGAAATACGATGTATTCATCATTCCCGTTCTGAAATTCCTGCTCGCCCTTATCATGCTGATCATGCTGAACGGCAGGCTCGGATATATGAGCAAGCTGGGAAATCCCGGAATAGTCATCATAGTTTCGCTCGCATGTTCATTCCTTCCCACGGGAGCGATACTTCTTTTCGGTGCACTCTTTTCGATGGGACATGTATTCGCGCTTTCACCCGAGGTTGCGATAGTTGTGGGATTCATCTTCCTTCTCATCTATCTTCTCTACCTCAGGTTCACACCCGGTGAATCACTCTGCGTGGTCATCACCCCAATGCTCTTTGTGTTCCACGTTCCCTATGTGATCCCCGTTGTGATGGGACTCATCGGGGGACCCGCTTCCGCACTTTCGGTTGTATGCGGAGTCATCATCTACTTTACCCTTCATGTGGTTACACAGAACGCTGCGAACGTATCCGGCGATCTGTCGGACATAATGGGTCAGATCAGGCTCATAATCGATTCGCTTCTCGGAAATAAGCAGATGCTCGTTTTATGCGTTGCATTTGCGATCGTTACCATCGCGGTTTTCATCATCAGACGTCTTCCCATCGAGCACTGCTGGATGATCGCAATGATCTCAGGAGCGGTACTCTGCATGGTCATCACACTTATCGGCGGTCTTGTGACAAACGCCGGCTTTTCGATCCTCGGCATCATCTTCGGATGCATCCTTTCGGTGGGTGTCGGCAAGGTGATAGAGTTCTTCAAGTTCTGCGTCGACTACACGCGGACGGAACGTGTGCAGTTTGAAGACGATGAGTATTACTACTACGTCAAGGCTGTTCCCAAGATGAACGTTTCCGCACCCGAGGTTAAGGTCAAGAACATTAACAGATCCCGCGAAAGACGTCCCATCCGTCCGTCCAGGCCCGATCCCGCACCTATGGATACCGCCGAGATGGATACCACGGAACTTGATTCATCGTATTTCGGAGACACTACCGAACTCGACGAGTGATAATTTTGAGAGCTGAAGGATATGCAGTTTTTTGACGAAACAATCAAATATCTGAACAGCTTCGGTACCTATATGGGTACCATTGAGTGGCAGGATTATGCGGAGATAATCATTATCGCCGTACTTTTGTATTACATTTTCAAGTGGGTCCACAACACCAGGGCATGGTCCCTTCTGAAGGGACTTGCCGTTATCCTTATCTTCCTGATCATCGCGAATGTGTTCCACATGGATACCATTCTTTGGATCTCGGGAAACGTTCTCCAGTTTGCGGTCATCGCATTCATCGTTGTGCTCCAGCCCGAGCTCAGAAAGGCTCTCGAGGTTCTCGGAAAGAGCAACTTCTTCGGAAGTTTCTCCTTTTTCGGACAGCAGATCAACAGCCGTGAGATAACCGAGGACAGCATAAGGGAGATCGTAAAAGCATGCTCCCAGATGTCCTGGGTACGTACCGGTGCACTGATAGTCATTGAGAACAAGGAATCCCTTGCACGTATCGACGAGACCGGTATCAATATCGATGCGGAGATCACATCACAGCTTCTCATCAACATATTCGAAAAGAACACTCCGCTTCACGACGGAGCCGTTACCATACGCGGAAACAGGGTCTCGGCGGCAACCTGCTACCTTGACCTCACCAAATCACAGTATGTAAGCAAGGAACTCGGAACAAGACACAGGGCGGGCATCGGAGTATCCGAGGAGGCTGACTGTGTTGCAATAATCGTTTCCGAAGAGACCGGCAAGATCGCCGTGGCTCATGACGGACAGCTTGAGAGAAATCTTACCGAAGAAGCGCTCAGGCAGTATCTTACTTCCACCCTCACAACGCCAGAGGAGGGAGAGGAGAACAATCAGGGTAAGAAGTGGAGGCGCAGAAAATCATGATATTCTTAAAGCGTCTTGGAAAGACTCTTACCAACAACATATGGCTCAAAGTACTCGCGCTCGTTCTTGCATTCGTTCTCTGGGTGCTCGTTGCGCAGATCAATAACCCCGTAAGGACGCTCACCTACAATAACGTCAAGGTAACACTTGTCGGAGCAAATGTCCTTGAAGCCGAGGGCAAGGTTTATCAGGTGCTGAACAATTCCGATATCGCGAAGGTAACCGTAAGGGCTCCCGAATCGGTCATCAATTCGATCACCGCAAACGACATAACTGCGATCGCAGATCTTTCACAGATAAATGAGGACGGAACGGTTCCCATTGTCTATTCCCTCGAAAGTGCGGAGAGCATCACGGCCGATCACGACATGGTCTCCGTTGCGGTTGAAAACAGGATCACCAAATATGTGAACATCACCTGGCAGACCGTCGGCTCCGTAGGCGAAGGCTGCGTACAGGGCAAGGTCAATCTCGAGAGAAACAGGATCGAGGTCACAGGTCCCGAGTCTGCCGTCAACAGGGTTTCATATGCACAGGTCACCATAGATCTCGACGATGCGGTCAAGACAATTTCCGCGGATATGGAGATCATCCTCTATGACACCAAGGGTAACCGCGTCGAAAGCGACATGATCGTAAAGCAGACCGATTACGTTACAACGACCGTGACCGTTCTTTCGACCAAGACCGTTCCCATTTATGCATCGACAACGGGTGAGCCCGCTGCCGGATATATCTTTACGGGTGACATAACCGTCAATCCCGGAGTCGTTACCATCGCGGGTGATACCGGCGTGCTCAACACCATCTCCAGGATCGACATCACCAATCCCGTTGATATATCCTCCGCAAAGAACAATACGACGGCAACGTTCCATCTTACCGAATTCCTTCCCGCGGGAGTCACCTTCGAAGATCCCGATTTCGATGATGAAGTGGCCGTTACCGCAAGCATTGAAAAGAAAGCGGAAAAGACACTTAACGTAGCTGCCGATCATTTCATCCTCACCGATATCCCCGAGGGATACGAGGCCGAGATAGCGGGAGACGAAGAGATAATCGTAAGGCTTACGGGTCTTGAGACCGAGCTGAATGCCGTAAGTGCGGAATCACTCAGAGGACTGATAGAGGTTGATTCGTATCTTGCTTCCGTTTACGGAGATGATTACAGCACCATCACTTTTGCCAACATACCCGTTAAATTCTACCTGAGCGAACATGTTGAAGCGGATCCCGTTTACATCCGTGTGCAGCTCAGCCTTAAAGAAGAAACTTAAACTGTTTGGGAGATTTATAAATGTCCAGAATGTTCGGAACCGACGGTGTAAGAGGAATCGCCAACGAAGAGCTTACTCCGGAACTTGCAATGAAACTCGGAATGGCAGGCGCATATGTGCTTACCAGAAAGCAGAACCACAAGCCCACCATCATGGTCGGATGTGACACCAGGATCTCGGGCGACATGCTTGCCAACGCCCTTATGGCAGGTGCGTGCAGCGTCGGAGCAAACTGTGTTTACGTAGGTGTTGTTCCCACTCCTGCGGTTGCTTACCTTACCAGGAAGCATATGATGGATGCCGGAGTCGTTATCTCCGCATCGCACAACCCCGTGGAATTCAACGGCATCAAATTCTTCGACTGCGACGGATTCAAACTTCCCGATGCACTCGAGGATGAGATAGAAGACCAGATAAAGAGAAATATGGAGGATATCAAATTCCCCATCGGTCCCGGAGTCGGCAAGATCAAGCTCCGCACGGATGCCAAGGAAGAGTATATCAACCACTCCGTAAGAAGCGTTCCCGTAGATCTTTCCGGACTTAAGATCGTTACCGACTGCGCTGAGGGTGCATCGCATTACACCTCGGTCGAAGCTCTTGAAAAAGCGGGAGCCCACGTCATCGCAATCCACAATCATCCCGACGGGACCAACATCAATGCCAACTGCGGATCGACCCATCTGGAAGAGCTCTGTGCAAGGGTTGTATTCGAAAAGGCCGATGTGGGACTTGCATTCGACGG
>JAGCRJ010000345.1 GCA_017964745.1 Lachnospiraceae bacterium | reverse complement strand
GCCGTCATTATTCTGTGAAAAACCTATACTGAAAAAGGTCGGATCCCTAAACAGGTTAAATATAACGAGAAGAGCTATCGCTATAAAGGTAATGGTCAGCTGGCCGAGTCCGCCGGCGAAGAGCTTTTTCTTATTTGTCTTCATCTTCAGACTCACCTCCCGCAATAGTCTTCATTACCTGTGTCTGGTTCAGGTCCTTACCCTTCAGCTCACCGACTATATGTCTGTCTCTCATGACGACAAGTCTTGAGCAGGTTCTGAGCATTTCCTCTCTCTCGGAGGAAATGAATGTTACGCTCACTCCGTCCTCCGCAAGCTTTAGTACGAGCTTCTGGATCTCGAGCTTGGTTCCTACGTCGATTCCTCTTGTGGGCTCATCGAGGATCAGATACTCGGGATGAGTAAGGAGCCATCTTGCAAGGATAACCTTCTGCTGGTTTCCTCCGCTTAAGGATCCTACGGGAGTTTCGCGGCTTGCCGTCTTGATGTTGAGCATCTTGATATATTCGTCCGCATAGCTTTCCGCTTCGCTTCTGCTGATGGGTCTTAAGATTCCGTTCATGACCTGCAGTGCAAGGATGATGTTCTCCCGCACGCTTAAGTCTGCGATTATTCCGTCTCTCTTTCTGTCCTCAGCCAGGTAACCTATGCCGTTTCGCATTGCTTCGATGGGCTTGGTAATTATCACCGGCTTTCCGTTTATCTTCACCTTTCCGCCGTTTACTTTATCGGCGCCGAAGATCGCTCTTACGCTCTCACTTCTTCCGGAACCGAGAAGTCCGGTAAAGCCGTTGACTTCGCCCTTACGGATCTTGAAATCAAAAGGAAGGGCATCGCTGCTTGTAAGACCTTCCGCTTCGTAGAAGACTTCCTTTGTATTTTCTTCGGTCTCTTCATGCTCACCGATCGTCGAAAGCTCGCCGAGTTCTTTACCGATCATCTTGGAAACGAGTTCAACCTGGGGAAGCTCTTCTACAGTATATTCTCCGACCAGCTCTCCGTTTCTAAGGACGGTGATGCGGTCGCTTACTTCATAAACCTGTTCAAGGAAATGTGTAACAAAAATGATCCCGACCCCTTTGGACTTAAGGTCTCTCATAAGGTCGAAGAGCATGTTAACTTCTTTGTCATCGAGTGATGAGGTGGGCTCATCAAGTATCAGAACCTTGCACTTCATATCAACCGCACGAGCGATGGCTACCATCTGCTGAACGGCGAGGGAGCAGTTTCCGAGCTCCTGAGTGCTTCTTGCGGGAATGCCGAGATTTGAAAGAATCTCGTCCGCTCTATTTTCATAATCCTTACGATTTATCCAAACACTGTCCTCACGGCCGATGAACATATTCTCGGCTACGGTAAGATTGGGGCAGAGAGTGATCTCCTGGTAAACTGTGGAAATTCCGTTATTCTGTGCATCCTGAGGGGACTTGATAACAATGGGACGACCTTCAACCGAGATCTCGCCGCCGTCACTGGAATATACTCCGGTGAGTACCTTGATCAGGGTTGATTTTCCTGCGCCGTTTTCACCCATGAGCGCATGTATCTCACCCTTTCTCAAGGTAAAATCCACGCCGTTCAAGGCAAGGACGCCGGGGAATATCTTCACTATGTGACGCATCTGCAATAAGGGATCCGTCTGCATAATATGTACCTCCTAATACCCTTTAAAAAACACAGCTGAGCCGGTAAAGGTTTCAGCTCAGCTGTGTGAAATGCCGGACTGATCAAATATTATTCGCCGAGTCCGTAAGTGTCGATATCGCTATCGGTGATGGTCTTAGCATCGAAGCCCTTCTCTTCATTGATGATGACCTTGTCGTTGGAGGTCTTAACACCCTTGATGAGATCGCTGATGATCTGAGCCTGGAAAGGTGAGCACTGTCCGTCGTAGTTCCAAGCGCCTTCCTTAAGTTCGCGAAGAGCCCACTTGTTGCAGTCGAAGCCCATTACGATAACGTCTCCGCCTACGCCGTGAGTGATTCCGTGCTCGTCAAGTGCTGCTACAGCGCCCTTAGCCATTCCGTCGTTCTCTGCATAGATTACGTTGAAGGATTCGCCGCTGTTGATAACGGATTCAACGATGTTCTTAGCTTCTGCTTCGTCCCAGGTAGCGGTCTGCTGAACTACACAGTTCATGGTGCCGTTGTCGAACTGAGCCTGAAGAGCGCCTGTACGTCCGAGCTGAGCGTCTGAACCCATAGCACCCTGGATATGGATTACGTTGTACTCGGAAAGGTTCTGGTCAAGGAGCCACTTAACTGCGGTGTCGCCTTCTGCTGCCATGTCGGAAACAACTGCTGCCTCGTAAAGGCTCTCATCAACATCGATCATACGGTCGAAGAGATAAACCTTAACGCCTGCCTGCTTAGCCTTGGTGAGAACTTCGTCCCATCCGGTAGTCTCTGCTGCCGAGATAAGGAGATAGTCAACGCCTTCGGTGATGAAGCCCTGAGCTGCCTGGAGCTGCTCGTCATTCTTGATGCTGTAGAATGTCTTAAGCTCATAGCCGTTAGCTGCAGAGAAAACAGCTTCCATGTCTTTAACGTTTGCTTCACGATAACCTGACTCTGAAGGAGGGTTGTTGATAACGCCTACCTTGATGGGACCGTCTGATCCCGATCCGTTTCCGGATTTGCCACAAGCAGTAAGTACGAGTGAAAGAGCAAGTACTGCTGCAAGAGCCAATGCTTTAAACCTCTTCATAAAAATTCCTCCATTTCTCCGCACTGTGCGGTATGTCTATACGATAAGACACACTTTAGTACGGGTAAATGGAGGTTCATTTTGACTTGGTTTAAATTTTTCTCGGACTTTATTTTATTTTTAGAAAACGGTGGATTTTGATTTTACCGAGGTTGAAAATCATTTTACTCGGATTGATTTCTGTACTGCGATCTGTACTCGGAAGGAGTCATTCCGACATTTTTCTTGAAGATATAACTGAAATAGTGGGAGTCGTTGTATCCCGATTCCCTCGCTATCTGTGAGCTCTTGACCGCAGTTGTGCGAAGCATTTCCTTGGCTTTGTTAAGCCTTAAATAGATCAGATACTCTGTAAATGTCTGACCGCCCGTCTGCGAAAACACCGTTGAAAATCTGCTGTTGCTCATGCCTACCGCCTTAGCAACATCCTGGAGCATAAGGTTAGGATCCGTAAAGTGCTGAGACATGTAAAGCTTTGCTTCGCTTATCATCGCGGGAGTATTCGCATCACCGGATACATCTCCCATCTCCCTGGTCCCCAGTATCACGGACTTTTCATCCGCACGGTCGGTAAGGATATGTCTTATATGTCTTGCGGCCTTGAAGCTCTTTAGGATATCCTCGGGTGCATCAACGATCTCACCTATTCCGATGCGTATGTCCTTGCATCCCGTACGCTCCGCTTCCTGAACAAGGGATGATGCAAATGCATATGCCCTCTCCTCCGCATCCTCTGCGGTATCACCGAGTACAAGAAGTGCGGAACCCGTTCTTGTCGGAGTAGAATGCATCACTCCTCCGCTGCTTTCGGAAAGAGTATAGGCAACGGCCTGTCCCTCGCTTGCGGGATCAAACGCCGCATCAACAACGGCATAATAAGGAGCTATTACATTGCAACCCATTGACTCGAGATGCTTGAGAACATTACCCGCATCCTCTGCGGCGGCATCCTCGGAATAAAGCGATGCGATGAGCTTTTCCCTTACGAGGTGCTCGTCATTTCCGAGACGGTTGCGAAGACTTGCCGCATGCTCGATCGCTTTTCTTTCATCCTCGAGCTGCCTGCCTACCTTATCGAGCGCTTCTCTTAAATTCTCTGAGTTGATCGGCTTAACGAGATATTCGCGGACACCGAGCTGCAGGCACTGGCGCGCATATTCGAATTCATCGTATCCGCTCAAAACGATTATTCCTATCCAGGGCATCTGTGCACGAAGTGTACGGCAGAGCTCGATACCG
>JAGCRJ010000344.1 GCA_017964745.1 Lachnospiraceae bacterium | reverse complement strand
CAGGGATTTTCCTTGATGGGGAAGAGGGCACTGCAGGGCATGAATCCTGCGAAGCTCTCGGGGTATTCCTGGTACAGATCCCAGGTCTTGCCGCTTCCCATGGAGAAGCCTGTTGCGTAGATCCTCTTTTCATCGATGTTGTATTTCTTCTTCAGATCCGCGATGACATCCATGACCTCGGTAGCGGTTACGGAGAGGTGATCGTCGATCGATACGAAAAGGAAACCGTACTTATGGCAGATCTCCCACCAGCCGGCTACGAAGGTAAGATACATCGAGGTATCTCCGCCGCCGTGGAAGCCCATTACCAGGGGAACAGGCCCCTTGTCCATGATGCCGTTATTGTAATATGCAAAGTACCCTACCTTGTGTGAGGGAACATCCTTGTACTTCCACTTGTTGTCGGGAGAGGTCTTGACCTCGGTGCAGCCGGGCTCCTCGGTCATGTTAAGCTCTTCGAAGTCGGGCTCAATCTCGATATGTCCGCACCACATCTTGAACTTTCTGACGAAGTTCTTAAAGTCAGCCTTGTAATCGGCGGTTTCCTTTACCAGGAGGTTCTCACAGCCTTCGAATGCCTTGTTGACCCCGGCACTGTTTCCTACGCTGAGGATCGCGATGTCCTTCCTTTCAACGGTGGGAACGAAGCTGAGTCTTTCCATGGAGCACATTGCGGGAGTGATCTCGCCGGGTCCCCAGAGGTACTGGCCCTCGACAGTCTTGAGGAGATTCCTTGCGACATAGTCTGCAGACTTTCCGTAGCTGTAGATGTCCGCCCTGAAGATCGCGCCCCTTATGAAGTAGCCCTTGAACTCATGGGTGAAGAAATCGTTGAGCTCGACGAGGCCGTCATTGTATTCGGGATGCATCTTGCCGTAGGAGATGATCTCCTTGTAGAGCTCGATGTCCGCCTTGTCCCATCCGCCCTCGCAGGTGGGATATACGAAAAGGACCATCGAATCGACTGCGGCTGCGATATCCGCAAGTCCGCTTTCCTTTGCAAAAGAAACAGCGCTCTCAATGCTCATTTTCTCTTCTTCGAAGACAAGCATATAGGGCGCCCTGAATGTATAGTTATTGACCTGTGAATCGATATCGTTGTCGGGAAGATAGGCCTTGAGATAGAAATTATCATAGGTCTGCTCCCAGTATTTTCCTCCTGAAATATTCTTTACTTCCGGTCTGGTCATTACTGTCATGGTGTTCCTCCCACACTCTTAGTTTTCTTCGGAGGCCTGTGCCTCCTTTGCGGCAAGCTTTGCCGCCTTGGTCTCGGCTCTCATCCTGACGAAAAATTCGGTAAGAAGCGCGCTGCACTGTTCGGCGAGCACTCCCGTTACGGTCTCGCATGTGTGCGTGAAAGCCTCGTTGTTAAGGATGTTGGTCACGGTACCGCAGCTTCCCGATTTGGGACTTGTGGTCCCGATGACGACCTTGGGGATGCGGGCCTGGACACATGCTCCCGCACACATCTGGCAGGGCTCAAGTGTCACATACATCGTGCAGTCCTCGAGTCTCCAGTCGTTAAGCTTCGCACAGGCCTTTTTGATGGCGATCATCTCGGCGTGCGAAAGCGTGGAATGATCGGTATTTCGCCTGTTGTAACCGCGTCCTATGATCTTTCCCTCATGAACGATGATGCAGCCTATGGGCACTTCGCCGGCATCGAAGGCTTTTTCGGCCAGCTTCAGCGCTTTTTTCATGTATTTTTCGTCTTCCGTAAGCATACTTATACTGTATTCGCGGGCGGCGTTTTTGTAAAGTAAGAAATCTTGTAAACACTGAGTTTTTAGGCTATCATAAGAAACAGGTTTTTGCCCGAAACGGAGGATCTTTTTATGGAAAAAGAAACCAGGAATCAGGAACTTGAAAATATAGTATCGGCCATCCTCGCCGATTATAAGGATGACAGGATCATCAACAGGACCGATATATCCGACCAGCCCGACAGGGATAATGTCAATGATATCCTCGGGAAGATCATCAAGCTGATCTTTCCCGGATATATCCGTGAAAAGAATTATAAATTCTATAACCTCAGCAGCCGTCTTACGGTTCTCACTGAGGATATAATCTATAATCTCAAGAAACAGATCGCCATTTCCCTTATCCAGAAGCCCGAATTTGCAGGCGCTCCGTATGAAAAGAGAGCGGAAGTTGCGGGAGAGCTTACGGGTAAGTTCATGCTGCGAATTCCCGCCATAAGGGAGTATGCGGAGACTGATGTACAGGCTTTCTTTGAGGGAGATCCCGCGGCATACAATCACAGTGAGATAATCCTCTGCTATCCCGGACTCAGGGCGATAATCACCGCCAGAATAGCCCATGAGCTCTATGCCCTTGGCGTTCCCCTCATCCCCAGGATGATGACCGAGCATGCTCATTCCCGCACCGGAATAGATATCCATCCCGGCGCTACCATAGGAAAATATTTCTTCATCGATCATGGAACGGGTATCGTTATAGGTGAGACCACCATTATCGGCGATTACGTCAAGATCTATCAGGGAGTTACCATCGGTGCACTTTCCACAAGGGGAGGACAGACACTGAGAGGAGTCAAGCGTCATCCTACCATCGAAGACAGGGTTACCATCTATGCCGGAGCTTCGATACTTGGCGGCGAGACTGTCATCGGACACGATGCGATAATCGGCTCGAACACCTTCATCACATCTTCCGTGGAACCGGGCGGAAGGGTAAGCTTTCACGATAATTGCAACTGCCCTGAGAACTGAGGATCGTTAAAAGCATGAAGTGGGTCAGATTCAGGATCAAAACAAATACGGACGCGGAAGATATCATTATCAGCGATCTGTATGACATAGGACTTGAGGGAGCGCAGATCGAGGACAAGGTTCCTCTTTCGCCCCTCGACAAGGAGCAGATGTTCGTCGACATCCTTCCCGACTTCGGGGATGATGACGGAGCGGCTGTGCTCAATTTCTTCGTGGAGATGGACGATGACGGCCTTCTCATCATGGGCGGGGAACCCGAAGCGGGAACCATGACCATCGGAGCTGCCAATACCGCGGGCGATATCAGAAAGGTTTCCAAGGATGAGGTTCTCGCGGGTATTAATGAAGTCCTCGATGATATACAGTCCTACATGGACATCGGAGAAGGAACCGTTGAGGTAAGCGAGACCGAAGATATCGACT
>JAGCRJ010000037.1 GCA_017964745.1 Lachnospiraceae bacterium | reverse complement strand
GATACGTATCAGTGCTGGCCGGTCGATGATTATCTTGAGCAGGGATATCTGTCCGCATTTGCAAAGCCGGAAGAGATCACTCTTTTCCAGTGGACGGATCTTTTCGAAAATAAGCTCGTTACTCCTCTGGGACTTCAGTTTAAGAGGATCGACCGTATGCTCGATAAGACGGGTAAGCCCGTCGGAATACCCGCATATATTCCCCATGCGTCGGAAGGTGAGAATCATATTGAGGATTTCCTCGGCATGCAGGGCATTGCACTTAATCCCACTCCGATATTCCCGGAGAAGGGAAGCGTGCTCCTTACCGAAAGCTCACTCTGCGATCCCGATGTATTCGATAAGCTTAAAGCCTTCTTTGTAAAAGGAGGAAAAGCATTCGTAACGACCGGCTTCATGGCCAATTCTCCCGAGAAGCAGTGGAAGGAGATAAGCAGCGCATACCACACCGGAAGAAAACTTTCCGTGACGAGATATTACAAGACGGATGACAGGGCGGGATATCTTGAAGGAATAAACCCCATACTCTTTGCCGATGTGCAGCATTCTAACAATCTGTCCTGGTCTCTTCTTAACGGCGGAGCGGGAGAGTATCACTCGACGCTTTTCCTGAGGGATACATACGGAGAGGGAAGAATGTATCTGCTCAACACTCCCGAGAATCCTTCCGATCTTTCAAGGATACCTGCGTGGGCAATGGATACCGTCAAAGCGGAATTTAACTATAACGGCGTATATGTAAGCGCACCGAATGTTTCGGTATTTCATTATGACAACGATGTCATAATCCTCTATGCACATGTGACGAATCATGCACATCCCGTCCGTGCGACCATACATATCCAAAGTGACGATGCCCGGCTTACGGAGCTTTGCGTTCCCGGTCCCGAAAGCGAAAGAAATATAGAGCTTTCAAAGAAGACCTTCAGGCAGGATATGAGACCCGTCACGGAGCTTACCGCGGAGGTTATTCTCAATCCCGGCGAGTTTTACGAATACAAAGTCACCGGATGATAAACCTGAGGCTGCCGCAGACTTGCGGCAGCCTTTTTTGAACGTACCGTCATTTCCGTGCTTCGTCATCCGTACCGTTCATCTGTATGTAAAATAAAAAGGGTGCAGGCAGGGATGAATTTGTGTAAAATAAACCGTGTAGTTTTACCGGAACGGTTTATGAGGATGACGAGATGACATACGGACAGTTTTTGGCGCAGGTTTACCGTGAGAACAAAAGATATATAAGATTTTGTCTTGCCCTTTGCATCGTGCTTTCCATGATCTTTTTCGGAAAGCTTACCACTGCTTACGCGGTAGATTCGCTGGATATAGAAGGCGCAGTTGTTGTCGGCGGAGCGGGCGGATCTTTCGGTCAGGCTCTCGCCCCCGTTGTGTCCACGGGTTTCCTTGAGGGAATAGATACGTCATGGGTAATGATCATTATGTGTGCATCGGCTCTCGGAGCCGCACACGGCGTCGGTGACGGAGTGCCCATCCTGAGCAAGCTGTCCGGTTTTTCATACGGAATATTTGAAAACCAGTATGTGAGCATCGCACTTTTAGTCTGGTTCGGTGTTCCCATCCTGCTTAAGTCCTTCAGCAAGACCAACGCTGTCGGCACATCCATAGAGACCGCACAGAAGAAGATCAACGGCGTCCTTATGGTGATCATCCTTCTTTCACAGCTGATCATGAGCACCGATCCGGCGAGCAAGGTCCATGCGTCGGGTGCCATAATCAATTCCGTAAAGTTCGGAGTAAGTGCGATAGCGTGCTTTGTGATCCTTGTTGTGGCAATGATCGTTTATCTGCTCGTGCATTACCTCTTTTCACTCATAGATATAGTGATGGTGCCCTTCTGCACGGTTGTACCTTTCCTGTCGTTTATATTCATTTTCGGAAAGCTTGCGCTCATCTGGATAATGATCCTCTTTGCGATATACATTCCCTGGTTTTTCTTTTTCATCGCGGGAGTTGTCGTGATCGTATCCGCGTTCCTTTTCAGGACCGCGTACATGGCTGTCAGGTATTTCGAGAGCATCTATGTAAAGCCCATCTTCAAGAAGATCTTCGGTGGATTCGATGCGAACATCCCCATCCTTACCGTCAGGAAGGTTCCCTCGAAGGTTACGGAATTCCTTGCGGATAAGAATGTTCAGATGGTGATCCCGGTTTATGTTCTTAAGCCCATCCCTGAAATTAAAGGCATGCGCAAATGGGACCGTTTCTGGATGGTGTCGGAGCAGGGGGCTGTTTATCTGGTAAAGCCTGTCTTCGGTAAGAAGGACCTGCTGCAGATCCCGCTCTACAGCACCCCCGCACAGAAGATGTTCATCAATCCTTTCCTGATGTATTACGAGATATTCAATATCTACGGATCGGAGGAAAGCATAGTCAGGACCTTCAAGAAAGTTCCGAAGATGTGCCATATAGTGTTCAGCAAGGAGTATTACCACCGCTATCAGGAGATCGGAAATCTCACGGGATTCGTGGATTACAGGCAGTACAAGGAGTACTTGAGTTCGCTCGCGCAGCAGCCGTATATGCCGGGTCAGGGACCCTTCTGATCGTAAAACGGCGAAAAACAGGGCTTTTATCCTTGACAATGCCATCCGGGTGGTATACATTATGTAAAGTAAGTAATTGATGTAAGAGTGGCCAAGCGCCACTCTTACTTGTTTGTTAGGGGGAGCGAATGGGCAGATCCGACGCGGTTGCCGCTAAGGCAGAGGAACTCCTTATACCGGTCACCGAACAAAACGGTGTTACGGTCTATGATGTCGAATATGTTCTTGAGAACGGAGAAAGATATCTTCGTGCGTATATCGACAAAGAAGGCGGAGTTACCATAGATGATTGTGAAAATGTAAGCCGTGCCTTTGAGAAAGTGCTTGATGATTCCGGACTGATAAACGATCAGTACATACTGGAAGTTTCAAGCCCCGGACTCGGCAGGGCACTTACCAAGGACAGACATCTCGAAAAGTCACTTGGTGAAGAGGTTGAGATCTCCTTTTACAAGCCGCAGGTTATCGGCATTGAAAAGGAAAAAGAAATAAAAGCAAAATCCGTTACGGGTATCCTGAAAGCTTTTGACAAGGATAAGATAACCATAGCGGATACCGAAACAGAAAGTTCGTCCGAATGGCAGCGAAGTGATATTTCACAGATCAGGCTGACACTGGATTTTTAAAACAGAAAGGAAAAGGGAAAAAACAAAATGAACAGCGAACTTATTGAGAGTCTTAATCTGCTTGCAAAGGAAAAAGGCATCGACAAAGAGGCAATTTTCGAAGCTATCGAGAATGCTCTCGTTGCAGGCTGCAGAAATCTGTACGGCAGAAATGAGAACATCAAGAACATCCGTGCCGAGATCAACCGTGACACCGGTGATTATCGCATCTATGCGGAGAAGACGGTTGTGGAGACAGCCGATGATGTCATGGACCCTCTTGAGGATATTTCTCCCGAAGATGCTAGAGCGATCGCACCCGATGCTCAGGTCGGAGACGTTGTACAGGTTGAGATAAAGTCCGCAGACCTTACCCGTATTGCGGCAATGAGTGCCAAGAACGTGATCTTGCAGAAGATCCGTGAAGAGGAGAGACATGCCGTATTCGATCAGTTCTCCGGAAGAAGAAAGAATGTCGTTACCGGTACCGTCAATCACTATGTCGGAGGCAATGTAAGCCTCAACCTCGGCAAGGCGGACGGAATCCTTGCAGAGTCCGAGATGATCCCCGGTGAGAGATACAGAAACGGAGACAGACTGAAGGTTTATGTTCTCGATGTAAAGTCCACTCCCAAGGGACCCCGCATCAGCGTAAGCCGTACCCATCCGGAGCTTGTAAGATGCCTTTTCGAAAACGAAGTTACCGAGATCGCTGACGGCATTGTAGAGATCAGAAGCATCGCTCGTGAGCCCGGCAGCCGTTCCAAGATCGCCGTATGGAGCAACAACCCCGACGTCGATCCCGTAGGCGCATGCGTAGGTATGAACGGAGACAGAGTAGGTGCCGTCGTATCCGAGCTCAATGACGAGAAGATCGATATCGTTTGCTGGGACGACAACCCCGGAAACCTTGTTCAGAATGCACTTTCACCCGCATCCGTACTTGCGGTGTTCGCAGATCCTTATGAGAAGACCGCCAAGGTCGTTGTTCCCGACGATCAGCTTTCACTTGCGATCGGTAAGGAAGGACAGAACGCAAGACTTGCCGCTCGTCTTACCGGATACAAGATCGATATCAAGTCCGAATCCCAGGCTAAG
>JAGCRJ010000343.1 GCA_017964745.1 Lachnospiraceae bacterium | reverse complement strand
GGAGAAGACACCGTCACTCGGAAAGGCCGATGTCGTCTTTTCCGGAGAGGACGCGGTAAGGGTTTACGAATATTTCAAGGACGGCCTCGACTGTGCGTTCATCCATATGAAGTATTCATCATTCAAAAAGGGTGAGCCCATTGCGGAAGGAATCTGCGGCGACAGGGTTACGTTAATGACACTTAGGACTCTGGACGGATCCTCGATGAACATGCTGACGGATCCGGAGGGAACACCCATTGAAGACAGAGTGCTTATGGAGGACGATGTTCCGAAGGCATTCCACGGCGGGACCAAGTTCTCGTATTACCTCGGAGAAAAGGATACCTTCATACCCGGCAATTACGAGGTGAGCGGCGGAAGCTGCAGTAAGGAAGAGCTCTTCAAAGGACCCGTTCTCGAATGCGTATTCTTCTCCGATTTCCAGGTTGATACGATGTCGGGTGACCTCTTCGGAGAGATCAGGCTGGCATTCCTGCATGAAGCTGACGGAAGCATACGTCCCGTGACCGGTGGATCGATATCCGGAAATATGAAGGATTTCGTCAGGAACATGAAGATGAGCGAAGGCAGATCGAGATACGACAATGCACTCATCCCCACATACACAAGACTTGCGGATGTAACCGTAACAGGTGCCGAGTAAAGGAAACAGATTATGAAAGTAGTTCTTCAGGGACTTACCAAAAAATTCCCTCCCAGGGGAGGAAAGGGAGAAGGCGTTGTTGCCGTCAAGGATTTCACCTTTGAGATCCCCGACGGAAAGCTCGTCGCGCTCCTCGGACCTTCGGGATGCGGAAAGAGTACCATGCTGAATATGATATGCGGACTTGAAAAACCCACCGAGGGAAGGATCTTTTTCGGTGACGATGATGTCACGGAGATCTCTCCCGAGCTTCGCGGTGTCGGAATGGTATTCCAGAATTATGCACTCTATCCGCATATGAGCGTTTACAACAACATCGTCTTCCCGCTCGGAAATCTCAAGGGCGAGGAGAAGATGACCAAGGAGCAGATGAGGGAAAGAGCCGACAAGGTTGCGGGTCTTGTCCAGATAAAGGAGCTGCTGGAAAGAAAACCCAAGGAACTGTCCGGCGGACAGCAGCAGAGAGTTGCGATCGCAAGAGCACTTGTCAAGACTCCGAGACTTCTTCTCATGGACGAGCCTCTTTCAAACCTCGATGCGAGATTAAGGCTTCAGACAAGGGAAGAGATCAGGCGCATCCAGAGAGAGACCGGAGTTACCACCGTATTCGTAACACACGACCAGGAAGAAGCAATGAGCATTTCCGACATGATCGTTGTCATGAAGGACGGAGAGCTCCATCAGTTCGGAAAGCCCCAGGAGGTCTATGACGATCCCACCAATCTCTTTGTCGCCAAGTTCCTCGGAACTCCCGCGATAAATGTTTTCGATGCGGAGGTTAAGGGAGAGAAGCTGATAATCGGTGAGGATACCGTGCTCGATGTTCCCGGTGTAAGGGACGGCAAAGTCGTTGCGGGCATCAGACCCGAGGGCTTCATATACGATCCCGCGGGACCGCTCCGCTGCGAACTTGACAGAGTCGAGGTAATGGGCAGGGATATAAGCATCGTTTCAAAGAATGCGGCGTGCGAAGCACCCGTTGTCAGATCGATAATCGATTCGGACGAAAGACCCGAGGACGGATTAAAGACCGTATCGTTCAGACTCAGACCGGGCAAGGTGCACGTGTTTGAGCCCGGGACCGGCGAAAGACTCCGTTTCGGAAAAGGAAAGTGATCTTAAATGGATAAAGTAACTTCTTATGATGAGTTTTGTGAGAGCCTGGGCGGACGCGGCGATGTCATTCTTTTCCGCGGACAGCCGGTCAGCGATTTCGTACTGATCCCTTCGGGCCTCAGGGAGAGCCATATAAAGACTGCGGATGAGCAGATGTTCCGCTTCGTGGATGAAGTGCGTAAGATCTTCGGATACGACGAGCTCACCTGTATCGAGATAGCGCAGCATTTTTCGCTGCCCACGAGGATGCTGGACTTCTCATACTCGTACACGGTCGGACTGTTCTTCGCATGCTTCGATGTAAAGGGAAGATACGGAGACCAGGACGGCAAGGTCTATGTGTTCAACAAGAGCAGATACGAATGGCTTTTGAAGAAACACGGAAAGAACAGCGCCGAAGTCATCAAGAGCAACGAGTATCTGTACAAATGGCTGCAGCACTACGTTGATAAGAGCTCGACAAAGATGTATGACGACGGAATCGACATGCCGATATTTGTCGAGGCGACAAGACAGTTCGACAGGATCTATTCGCAGAGGGGACTGTTCCTGCTCTGGGGAAAGGACGAGCTTCCGCTCGAGAAGATCCTCAAGAACGAAGGAATAGACGAGAAGGAAGTTTTTGACACGATTGTCATTTCCAAGGACCACAAGCAGAAGATCCTTGAAGAGCTCGCGGAAAAGCATATCACCGAGGATTCGCTCTTTATGAATGTCGGCAGGATCAAGGATCTGGTACAGACCATCAAGTACGGCAATAAGCCTGCACAGGGGACACAGGTATGATAGAGAAAAATAATTTAAAAGCCTGGCTCTACCTTTTGCCGGCTCTCATATTCATGGGAATATTCATGGTCTATCCTCTGGTGGATGTATTCATATATTCATTCGAGGAGGGCTACAATTTCGTATCCCAGACATCGTACGGAACGGGACTCTACAACTTCTCCTATGTTCTGCATGATACGTATTTCCTTCAGGCGGTGAAGAACACATTCATCATGGTAATAATCACGGTGCCGGTCTCCACGGGATTCGCACTGCTCATTTCACTCGCACTCAGTTCCATAGCAAAGCTCAGGGAACTTTTCCAGACGGTCTATTTCCTTCCCTATGTGACCAACACTCTCGCCGTCGGTCTTGTCTTCATGGTCCTTTTCAAAAAGACCGCATATTCCGACGGACTCATCAACCTCCTGATCAATTTCTTCGGAGGTGAGAGCGTCGATTTCATAGACGGACCCTACTGGGCGAAGATGTTCGTCATGTGCTTCTACATAATCTGGATCGTTCTTCCCTTCAAGGTGCTTCTACTTACGAGCGCACTCGCGAGCGTGAACAAGACCTATTACAATGCTGCGAAGGTTGATGGAACGGGTTCCTTCAGGGTGTTCATGAAGATCACTCTTCCGATGATCTCCCCCACCATTTTCTATCTCGTCATCACGGGATTCATAGGTGCGTTCAAGGAATATTCCGATGCGGTCGC
>JAGCRJ010000342.1 GCA_017964745.1 Lachnospiraceae bacterium | reverse complement strand
CCTTCTTTCACCGCTCACAAGAAGCGTTCTTCTGTAGACGGATGTCATCTTGTCGATCTCTGCGGTGAACTTAAGCTGCATATCAAGTCTTTCGTTTCCGGATGCAAGAAATTCTTCGATTCCCATTTTATCCTCCGATACTAAAACAGTCTGCACATTTGACCATTTACAATTATATCAAAAAATCAGTGGCAGGGAGTTAACCTGCCACTGTAATAATATTACCGGTTATGCAACGCGGAAAGGAGATAAGACGCCTGCACGGATATACGAAAGCACCGCTTCGGCAAATTTTCTGTGGGAATGAACATCCATATGTTCATTGTCAACGGGACTCGGTGTTGCATGATCCGATGCGGCCATAAAGCCCACGCCTCTTCTTGCGGCAATCTCCGCATAAACGGCTTCGAGTTCCCTGCTGCAGAGAACGGATCTTTTCGAAAATTCGGGATCCTTTTCAGGTCTCCACACATCCTCTCCCAGATGGATCGGAGAAACCAGGAGGATCTTCTCGGGCGAAAGATAATCAAGCGCCACATCAAGACATTTCTCGATGCCTTTTCCAATAAGCCACGGGGATGCGTTGTAATAACTCTTGCAGTCATTGGTTCCGAGCATTATTATCGCAAGATCCAAGGGATGATTATCCGCAAGAATTTCTTCAAGTGCATCTATTCCTCTTCTGCCGGGACGGAAGCGGTCCTCAAATATCGTAGTTCTTCCACACAGGCCCTCTTCGATTATTTCCGCATCCGGAAGTTTTTTCTGCAATATCCCGGTCCATCTTATATCTTCGGAGTATCTTTCAAACGGTTTTGTTCCGGGGATAAGTCCCCATGTATTCGAATCTCCGAAAGCAAGTATACGTTTCATAACTGTTATCCTCATCAAAAGCCAATATAGTTTTTTCTTATGACAATATTGTAATTCAAGCGCATTTTCGTGTAAAAAACTTATATTTTATAGCCCGTTATAGGAAAAACAAATATACGTATATGCGAAGCAGGCTCTGCAAACACATTCAGGCGTTCCTGACAATAAAATACTGCCTTGCCGGAAGCAGATCCGAAGGCAGTTTTTAGCAATTATTTATTTGTTCCGGGTATTCCGGAAGTACAGTAAGCGGATGCTTTACACATTAAGGAAATTCCTGAGCATCTTCCTTCCTTCCGGTGTGAGTATGGATTCGGGATGGAACTGAAGTCCGTAAACTTCATATTCCCTGTGCTCGACTGCCATGACTTCACCGTCATCGGTACGTGCGTTCACCTTAAGGCAATCGGGGATCGTTGCTTCATCGGCTGCGAGCGAATGGTATCTTGCAACCTCGGTCTTATCACCGAAGCCTTTGAAAAGCTTCGAAGTATTATCGAGAGTGACGATCGAACTCTTTCCGTGCATAAGGTGCTTTGCATATGTTACGGTTGCACCGAATGCGGCACATATGGACTGATGTCCGAGGCATACGCCGAGTATGGGGATCTCTCCCGAAAGCTCCTTTACAACATCAATGCAGATACCCGCATCCTCCGGTCTTCCGGGTCCGGGACTCAGGATGATGTGTGAAGGCTTGAGATTTCTTATATCATCGATACCGAGCGCATCGTTTCTGACGACACGAATGTCAGGATTGATCTCGCCGACCAGCTGATAGAGGTTGTAAGAAAAGCTGTCATAATTATCGATCAGAAGTATCATCTCTTACACCTCCTCTGCCATTGAAATGGCCTTAACAACCGCAGAGGCCTTGTTGATGCATTCCGTGAATTCCGATTCGGGCACGGAGTCTGCGACGATGCCCGCTCCGCTCCTTACGAATACCTTGCCTTTTTTCTTATAGGCAAGTCTTATGGAGATGCATGTATCAAGGTTTCCGGTAAAATCGATATAGCCTATCGCTCCGCCGTAGATACCTCTCTTGTTTCCCTCGAGTTCATCAATGAGCTCACACGCTCTTATCTTGGGTGCTCCGGAAAGGGTTCCTGCAGGAAGCACAGCGCCGAGCGCAGAAAGTGCATCCTCATCATCCCTGATCTCACCCCTTACGGTG
>JAGCRJ010000341.1 GCA_017964745.1 Lachnospiraceae bacterium | reverse complement strand
TCAGTACCGCATTTGAAATGACCAGAACAGAGGGCGCTGATTCCATTACTGCGCGTCACGTTGCAGAGAAGGCAGGATGCTCAACCCAGCCTATCTTCAGGGTTTACAAGAATATGTCCGAGCTTCAGACTGCGGTATACGAGAAGGCTGTTGCATTCTTCAGGGATTATTATGCAGGTTTCGATCGTATCGGCAAGGTTCCCTTTACCAATCTCGGTATGGCTTATATTGCTTTCGCGCGCAAAGAGAAGAATCTTTTCAGGCTTTTGTTCGTTGATGTCATTCCCGGAAGGATTTCAATGTATGAGCTCCTTAACGGTGCCGAAGGAAATGTTGTTGCGGAGATCAATATGGCAAAGGAGACCGGATGCCAGGATCCCGGCGGAATGTTCATGAAGATGTGGATCTTCATTCACGGCGCCGCATGTATGACACTTTCCGGAGATTATGATCTTACCGATGAAGAGACCATGTCCCTTCTCGAGAAGGCATATAATTCATTCTTAGCATAACAGGAAATCTATATGGATCTTAGAGGTGATGTGCTCATGAGGATAAGGGACATGATCCCCCGCATGAGTAAGAGCCAGAAGAAAATCGCATTTTATATACAGAACGAATATGAGACCGCTGTTTTTATGACAGCGGCCGAATTAGGTAAAGAGACCGGAGTCAGCGAATCAACCATCGTAAGATTTGCATCAGCTCTCGGTTACGACGGTTATCCCGAATTTCAGAAAAGCCTGGTCGAATGTGTCAAGACCAAGCTTTCTTCCGTTCAGAAGATAGATGAAAAATACGGACGCAGTACCCAGTCTGAGATACTCACTTCCGTTCTTAACGCGGATATGGAAAAGATCCGCGACACCATCAAGAATCTCAATCCCAGTGCATTCGATCTTACAGTGGACATTCTCCTTCGTGCAAGGGATGTCTATATCATGGGTCTCAGATCAAATGAGCCTCTTGCAGCATTCCTTCATTTTTATCTGAACATGGTCCGTCCCGGATGTGTGCTCGTCAATTCGACATCCGTTACCGAGACCTTTGAACAGATGATAAGGATCAATGAAGAGGATGCGTTTGTCGGTATCAGCTTTCCGAGATATTCCATGAGAACACTTAAGGCTATGGAATTTGCCAATGACAGGAGAGCATCCGTGATTGCGATAACCGATTCCGCACATTCACCCATGACTCTTTATTCGACCTGTAATCTCTATGCAAGATCGGATATGGTATCGATAGTTGATTCGCTCGTCGCACCTCTTTCCGTTATCAACGCAATAGTCGTTGCGCTCTGCATAAAGGCTCCAGAGCAGATCAGGAAGAACCTCAAGATGCTCGAATCGGTATGGAATGATTATCAGGTTTATCTCAATGACGAGATCGATTTCATAGATGATGATCCCATACTCAACTATTCGCTCAGAAAACAGGCTTCTGAAGACAAGAAAGATGAATAAGATAATCGTAATCGGCGGCGGTCCTGCAGGAATGTTGGCCGCCGTTTCGGCATCAAAAGAAAATACCAAAGTCATCCTTCTTGAAAAGAATGACCGTCTCGGCAAGAAGCTTTTCATCACGGGAAAGGGCAGATGCAATATCACCAATTCCGCCGACAAGGATGTGATCATGAAGAATATCATGACCAATCCGAAGTTTATGTTCAGTGCACTTGATGTGTTCGACAACAGCGATATCTGCAGGCTTCTTGAAGAACACGGATGTAAGGTGAAGGAAGAAAGAGGCGGAAGGATCTTCCCTGTATCCGATCATTCCTCCGATGTCATCAGAGCACTTTCCAAAATGCTCGATGAGAAAAATGTCGAAGTAAGACTGAACTCCGAAGTAAAGAGCATTGAGAAAAACGGAGATGTTTTTAAGATTTCTCTCAAGGATAAAAAGGTCCTTGAATGTGATGCCTTGATCCTTACAACAGGAGGATTATCATATCCCGGAACCGGCTCTACCGGAGACGGATTGAAGTTTGCGCAGGCGTTCGGACACAGCATAAAGGAATGCACTCCTTCGCTCGTTCCTTTTGAGACTAAGCAGCTATGGTGTAAGGAACTTCAGGGACTTTCCCTTAAGAACACCGGACTTAAGATGTACAGCGGAGGCAAGCTGATATACGAAGACTTCGGTGAGATGCTATTTACGCATTTCGGTATAAGCGGTCCGATGGTGCTTTCCGCCAGCAGTTATTATCACAAAAGAAAAGCGGATGACTGCCTTGTCGTTCTTGATCTTAAACCGGCGCTTTCCGAGGATGAGCTTGATGACAGGCTTTTAAGGGAGATATCCGATAACCACGAAAAGCATTTTATAAATATGCTTCCGGATCTGCTTCCTTCCAAGATGGTTCCTGTGATCGCATCTCTTTCCGGGATAGACCCGCACAAAAAATGCGGTGATATAATAAAGGAAGAACGTAAGAACCTCGTCAGGATACTCAAGAATCTGGAAATAGACATCACCGGAACAAGAGGATATGATGAGGCCATAATCACCAGGGGCGGCATCAGCGTAAAGGAAGTATCACCGAAGAATATGATGAGCAAGATCGTTTCAGGATTATTTATCGCAGGAGAGATACTAGACCTGGACGCGCTGACCGGTGGGTTCAATCTTCAGATTGCATGGTCGACAGGATATCTTGCGGGTATCGGCGCTACGGAATATCTTGAAGGATCAAAAGGAGAAACGGAATGAATGTTGCAATAGACGGTCCCGCAGGTGCGGGAAAGAGCACCATAGCCAAGCTCTGTGCAAAGAAAATGGATCTTATATATGTTGATACGGGAGCAATGTACAGGGCGGTTGCACTGTACCTTCTCGAGAGCGGGATCGATGTAAACGACCGAAGTGCCGTTGCCGAAAAGTGCAAGGGTGCCGGTGTCGATATCAAATACGAAGACGGTATCCAGAATGTTTATCTTAACGGCACCAATGTGACCGGAAGGCTTCGCGAGGAAGCTGTCGGAAACACCGCATCCGTGACCAGCGCTGTTCCTGAGGTACGTGCACAGATATTTTCGCTTCAGAGAGGCCTTGCCGAGCGCGGCGGAGTCATCATGGACGGCCGTGATATCGGAACCGTTGTAATGCCTGATGCGGATGTTAAGATCTACCTCACCGCAAGCTCGGAGGTAAGAGCGAAGAGACGTGTTCTGGAGCTTGAAGCAAAAGGAGAACATCCCGATTTCGAAGAGATCAAAAAGGACATAGAAGAGCGCGACAGACGTGATATGACCCGTGAGATCTCACCGCTTAAACAGGCGGACGATGCGATACTCGTTGACACCTCCGATATGACCATTGAAGAGGTAGTTGAAAAGATAAGTTCGATCTGTAAATGATTTAACTAAATCCCTTTGTGATTTAACAATATTACTTAAAAGATATGGCAGAGATCAGATTGGCGGATCCGTCCGGCTTTTGCTTCGGCGTGAAGCGTGCCGTTGACGGAGTGTATGAAAAACTGAGCAGCGGAAGACCGATTTACACATACGGTCCTATCGTTCATAACGAGACCGTTGTTTCCGACCTGGAAAACAGGGGCGTTAAGGTCATAGAGGACAAAGAAACACTTATCGGAACGGATTTTGAACCCGACAGCTGCGTGATCATCAGGGCTCACGGCATAGGAAGGGATATCTATTCCATCCTTGAGGAAAAGGGCTGTGAGGTCGACGATTTTACCTGTCCCTTCGTTAAGAGGATCCATGATATCGTGCTTGAGGAGAGCGGAAAGGGCAGGAATATCGTTATAGTCGGAAATCCCGCTCATCCCGAGGTTATCGGCATATGCGGATGGTGCGACGGACCGGTAACGGTGGTCAGGGATGAAAAAGAGGCTGAAAGCCTTGAAATATCGGGCGAGATCACGATCGTGGCCCAGACGACCTTCCAACATAAGAAATTTACACAAATTGTTGAAATAATTAACGAAAAAGGTTATAATGCTAACGTTGTGAACACTATATGTTCGGCAACGAAGGACAGGCAGGATGCAGCCGAAGTCCTTTCAAGATCGGCAGATGCCATGATCGTCATAGGGGGGAGCGCAAGCTCTAACACGCGCAGGCTTTATGAGATCGCTTCGGCAAATTGTCCGAACACGGTCTGTGTACAGAAACCGGAAGACCTTAAAGAATACAAACTACCTGAATCTGTTAAGCTGATCGGCATCACCGCGGGGGCTTCCACTCCGCAAAATATTATTGAGGAGGTTCAAAAATATGTCAGAGGAATTGACTTTTGAACAATTACTGGAAGAGCAGGAATCTAAAAAGATCATATTACATACAGGAGAGGTAGTCGAAGGCACCGTATTTGATGTTAAGCCCGAAGAGATCATTCTCGATCTCGGATGCAAGTCAGACGGTATTCTGAGTAAATACGAGTACACCAACGATAACAGCGTAGATCTTACTCAGGCTGTAAAGCCCGGAGATAAGCTCGAGGTTAAGGTTCTCAAGGTTGATGACCGCGAGGGCCAGGTTATCGTTTCCTATAAGAGAGTTCAGCAGGAAAAGGCTAACCAGCGTATCGAGGAAGCTTTCAATAATCAGGAAGTTCTCACCGCTAAGGTTACCGCGATCCTTAAGGGCGGAATCACCGTTGAGGTTGACGGAACCAGGATCTTCATTCCCGCAAGCCTTGTTTCCGACAGCTACGAGAAGGATCTTTCCAAGTATCTCGGACAGGACATCGATTTTGTCGTTGTTGAGTATAATCCTCACAAGAGAAGATGCATCGGTGACCGCAAGCAGCTTCTTGCAGCCAAGAAGGAAGAGATGCAGAAGGCTCTCCTTGACAAGATCAAGGTTGGCGATATCGTAGACGGCGTTGTCAAGAACGTTACCGATTTCGGTGCATTCGTTGATCTCGGCGGAGCAGACGGACTTCTTCACATCTCAGAGATGAGCTGGGGAAGAGTTGAGAATCCCAAGAAGAACTTCCACATCGGAGATAATCTCAAGGTTCTCGTTAAGGACATCAACGGCACCAAGATCGCTCTTTCACTCAAGTTTGACGATGAGAATCCCTGGAAGGATGCCAATGACAAGTTCGCTATCGGACGTGTCGTAACCGGTAAGGTTGCACGTATGACCGACTTCGGTGCATTCGTAGAGATCGAGAACGGTGTTGATGCACTCCTTCATGTATCCCAGATCTCCAAGGATCGCGTAGAGAAGCCTTCAGACGTTCTTAAGGTCGGTGACGAAGTTACCGCCAAGATCGTTGATTTCAATGAGGCAGATCATAAGATCTCCCTTTCCGTAAAGGCTCTTACCGCTCCCGATTCCGATGAGAACGAGGACGAGGTTCCCGTTGACATCGAAGCAGTTGCAAACGAAGAGCAGTAATATATAACCACTAAATAATTAAATTGCTTTTTCTGATGTTAGTGTCAGAAAAAGCAATTTTTTTTGGGAATCTTTTTCCTCCCGAATGTGATATCATATATGAAATACAAAATTTTCCGTTTTACAGGGAGGTTTTATGGCAGCTGATTACGAATATTTCAAAAAAGAGATCTTTAAGCTTACATCGATCGATCTGAACTCTTATAAAGAGAAGCAGATGAAGAGAAGGATCGATAATCTTATCACCAAGAATAAGATCACGGGTTACGACAATTACGTAAATTCCCTTAAAACAGATAAAGCACTTTTTGATGAATTCATCAATTACATAACCATAAACGTTTCAGAGTTCTACAGAAATCCCGATCAGTGGGCATATATGGACAAGACAGTCATTCCCAAGCTCATCGAAAGATTCGGAACCAGGCTCAAGATCTGGAGTGCCGCATGTTCTACCGGAGACGAACCTTATTCGCTTGTAATGGCCCTCTCAAGACATATCCCCTTAAACCAGATCAAGATAACCGCCACAGACCTTGATAAGACCGTCATCGCCAAGGCCAAGGTCGGTCTCTATGATGCCAAGTCCATCTCGGGTGTGCCCGATGATCTCAAGAAGAAGTATTTCACCCAGGTAGGTCCGTCCTACAAGATCTCCGATGAGATCAAGAAGTGCGTAACCTTCACTGAACACAATCTTCTCAAGGACAGATACGACACAAATTACGATATGATCGTCTGCAGGAACGTGCTCATCTACTTCACCGATGAAGCGAAGGATGAAGTCTTCAGAAAGTTCTTCGCTTCGCTCAAGTCCGGAGGCTTCCTTTTCATCGGATCCACGGAGCAGATCGTAAACTACAAAGATATGGGCTACGTCAGGGAAAACTCATTCTACTACGGAAAACCTTAAACCAAGAGCCGGGAGAACTTATCTCCCGGCCCTTTTTTATTCCGCGGGTCCTGCCGCGATGTATGAGAATTCTCGCTTTTCGTCGTCAAGCGCGAAACTTGACCGACAGTTGTTTAAGCTCATGCCGCAGGCCATTCACTTCGTTCAGGCCAGGCGTCCGTTTCTAACGCAGACGACGAAGTCTCGAATTCTCATACATTCTGCGTCACCCGCAAATTTAATAATTTAAGCCGGGAGATAAGTTCTCCCGGCTCTTGTTATTGTTTCAGTATGTGGATGCGAGCATTGAGATGATGTGCGCCGCATATTTGTTGAATGCGTTACGGTCACGCTTGAGATCGTCCGTAAGCTCGAAGAACATATCGGAGCTTCTGTACTCCCTTCTGAAGAGGGGCTCAAAGAGCGTGTCCCACTGTGGAAGGTAGCTCGATGTCTTTCTGGTGTAGCATGTGGCTGCTGTGGCCTGTGTGCGGTGATCCTTGTCCACGAAGGTTGCGACCGATTTGTGCAGTGCGGTGTCTTCTTCGGGAAGATAGTAGTAATCCTCGTATCCCGCATAGAAGTATTTCATTTCTTCGTTGTAGAGAGGAACTTTTATCTGTGCATCTTCGCCGTTTGCCTTGATGTAGCATCCGTGTGCGAAGGATGTGATCGAGCGGGGGATGGGTGATTCGAGCTTGATACTCATTATGATCTCACTCTGAACCTCTCCGTTGTAATCCGTGAAGGTATCCGCATGGACCTTTGCCACCCTGAGCTTTCCCGAGACAAGATCGCAATAGGAGAGCATGGGAAGTATGCGGATCATTCCTTTGAGATCATCTTCGTTGTGAAGAAGCAGGGAATTGCGAGCGAATTCGGAAGGGTTGTTTACATAGTCATGATATATGCCTATAAGATCACCGCCCGAAAAGACGTCTGATCTTTCGATTCCGATATATTTCTCAATGGACTTCTGCTTAAGTGATGAAAGTCCGAGCAGATGCTTTAAGGGGCTGATCCTCTTGTAAAGATCTATGCCGCTGAAATCATCTATCGTAAGATCAAGTCCGAGTGCCTCGATCTTCTGGGTAAGGAAGGGCAGATCGAACTGATTTCCGTTGAAATGAATGAGAGTCTTATATCCGCCTTCTTTTGCGAAAGCGAAGAAGCTCTCGATGATATCCTTTTCTTCCTCGTACTTTTCCGCAAACCACTGTCTGGTGCACCATTTGCCCTCGGAGAGGTAAGCGCATCCGATCAGATAGAGCGCGGAGGAACGTGCGGTAAATCCCGTTGTTTCGATATCCAGAAACAAAACGGTCTCCGGATCGGCCGCAACGGAAATATCGTAATCCAATTTGAAATCTTCGAAAGTCTGGGTTGTTTCTTTCATGACCTCGCCTCTTATGTACGATTAATCTCAACTTAATCACTATATCAAAAAAGACTTGTTTTATCAATTGCACAGGCACTTTTGCAGCGTCCGGGAACGGGTTATTTTTTTCGCTGTCTTTATGGAAAAAAAGGGCGGATTGGAGTATATTTATTTTGTATGTAAAAACACATTTTTCAGGTGGTTTAAATGGCTAAATTTACTTTTAAAGGCGGGATCCATCCATATGACGGCAAGGATCTTTCCAAGGACAAAGCCATCATCGATGCCGTGCCCGGTGAGATAATGGTATACCCCTTGAGCCAGCATATAGGTGCACCGGCCAAACCTGTTGTCGCAAAGGGCGATACCGTCCTCAGGGGACAGATGATAGCCGAAGCAGGCGGTTTTGTTTCCGCTCCCATATATTCATCCGTTTCGGGAACAGTCAAAGGAATTGAGAAGAGAAGAGTTGCCACTGGCGATATGGTCGAGAGCATCATCATTGAAAATGACGGTCTCGGCACCGAAGTCATGTATGAAGAAGCCCGTGACTGGGAAAAGCTGTCCCGTGAAGAGATACTTGAGCGTATAAGAAAAGCGGGTATCGTCGGAATGGGCGGAGCAGGCTTTCCCACATCGGTCAAGCTTTCTCCCAAGGATCCCGATGCGATAGATTACTGTATCTGCAATGCGGCCGAGTGTGAGCCTTATCTTACTTCGGATTACCGCAGGATAATAGAAGAGGGAGAAAAGGTCATTGAGGGTCTAAAGATAATCCTCTCTCTCTTTTCCGATGCGCACGGCATTATTGCCGTTGAGGACAATAAGCCCGAGGCTATAGCGCATCTTTCCAAACTTTCCAAGAATGAAAATCTGATAAGCATCAAGGAACTCAGGACCAAGTATCCCCAGGGCTCGGAAAGGTCACTTATCTTTGCGGCTACCGGAAGAAAAGTAAATTCCAAGATGCTTCCCGCGGATGTGGGCTGCATTGTCAACAATGTAGACACCATTGTTTCCGTTTATAACGCCGTTGTTCTCGGCAAACCCCTTATGGAAAGGATCGTCACCGTTACGGGTGATGCCGTTAAGATGCCCAGGAATCTCAGGGTTCCCTGCGGAATGAGCTATACGGAGATCATCGAACAGAACGGCGGTTTTAAGGTTAAGCCCGGCAAGATCATCTGCGGCGGTCCCATGATGGGCTTTGCGATGTTCACGACCGATGTGCCCGTGACCAAGACCTCCACCGCACTTCTCGCATTTGCCAAGGATCCTCTCGAGAACGTTGAGACCACACCCTGCATCAACTGCTCACGCTGCACATATGCATGTCCCGCAGGACTTGTTCCCGGAAGGCTTTCCGATATGGCAGAGCATTTTGATAACGAGGCATTTGTCGCAAACGGCGGTATGGAATGCTGTGAATGCGGATGCTGCAGCTTTGTATGTCCCGCGAAGAAACCGCTTACCCAGAACATCAAATCAATGAGAAAGATGGAACTGGCTAAAAGGAAAAAATAAAAGGAATCGTTAAAATGAGTCTTCCAAGAGTATCATCAAACCCGCATATAAGAAGCGGGGCCACAACACAGCTGCTCATGTTCACCGTGATACTGGCTCTTATGCCGGCATTCGGTTACGGCATATATAATTTCGGTATCAGAGCGCTTTTTGTCACTTTGGTCTGCGTGGCTTCGGCTGTTCTTTCGGAGCTTGTTTTCGCACTGATCACGAAAAAGAAGATAAGAGTAAGTGACCTGAGTGCGGTAGTTACCGGACTTCTTCTCGCACTGAATCTTCCCGTATCGATTCCCTTCTGGCAGGCCGCTCTCGGCAGCGCATTTGCGATAATCGTCGTAAAGGAACTGTTCGGCGGACTCGGCAAGAACTTCATGAACCCCGCTCTTGCCGGAAGGTGCTTCCTTATCATTTCTTTCCCTGTTGCGATGACGAACTTTGCTACCGATACCTATACGGGAGCAACTCCTCTTGCACTTCTCAAGAGCGGAGAGAGCGTCGACATCAGGGCGATGGTATTCGGAAACATTCCCGGAACAATCGGCGAGACAAGCATGGTCATGATACTCATCGGTGCATGCATTCTTCTTTTGTTCGGAGTTATAGATCTCTGGATCCCCGGAAGCTACATTCTTACATTCGTCATATTCCTGATCTTATTCGGCGGACACGGTTTCGATCCCGCTTATATTTCCGCACACCTTGCAGGCGGCGGTCTTATGCTCGGAGCGTTCTTCATGGCTACCGATTATGTGACCAGGCCCGTATCGAAAAAGGGCCAGGTTGTATTCGGAATCTTCCTCGGCATCATGACCGGTATCTTCAGGATCTTCGGACCATCCGCGGAAGGCGTTTCGTATGCGATCATCCTCGGAAACTGCATAGTTCCGCTTATCGATAAATTCACGGTTCCCGTACCATTCGGTCTTACGGCCTCCGAGTTTAAGAAAGGAGGCAGGTAATGAACAAAGATATCAGATCCGCATTTAAAGATGCGCTCATCCTTGTTGTGATCACTCTTGTTTCCGGACTTCTTCTCGGTCTTGTAAATATGCTCACCGAGGAACCCATAAGACTGCAGAAGGAGCAGGCGGTCGTTGACAGCTGCAAGGCGGTTTTTCCGGCGGGCGATTATCCCTCTTATGAGCTGTCCTTTGTACTGACAGATTACAGGCCTTCCGAAGCACTTCAGAGTGAACTTCTGAAAAACGGAGTGACAGTCGGCAATATCTATGCGGCTGTTTCTCCCGGCGGAATGACTGAAGGGTTCGCCATAGAAGTAACTTCCTCCGAAGGCTATGGCGGAGATATCAGATTAATGTGCGGAGTGGATACATACGGTACCCTTAAGGGAGTATCGATACTTGAGATATCTGAAACGGCCGGACTCGGAATGAGAGCCGAATCCGTTCTTGTGCCGCAGCTTCGTAACCTGAACGTCGATCACATTACTTTCACCAAAGTCGGCAAGCAGGCAGAAAACGAGATAGATGCCATCAGCGGTGCTACCGTTACCACCACCGCTTTTGTGAATGCGGTCAATGCGTCATTGGATGTTTTTGCGGAGATCGCCGGAAAGGAGGCGCAGCATGAATAAATCTTTTGAGCGCCTTTATAACGGAATAATTAAGGAAAACCCGACCTTCGTTCTCACACTCGGAATGTGCCCCACTCTTGCGGTCACAACCTCCGCGATAAACGGACTCGGAATGGGCCTTACAACCGCGGCGGTACTTGCACTGAGTAACCTTTTCATCTCGGCACTCAGGAAGGTCATTCCCGACAAAGTAAGGATACCTGCATTCATAGTCATTGTTGCATCCTTCGTTACGATGGTGCAGCTGCTTCTGGAAGCATTCATTCCTTCACTGAATGCGGCACTCGGAATCTACATTCCTCTTATCGTTGTCAACTGCATAATCCTCGGACGTGCCGAAAGCTATGCATATCACAATCCAGTTATCCCTTCTTTCTTTGACGGAGTCGGAATGGGACTGGGATTCACCGTGGCTCTTACCCTTCTCGGAATCTTCAGGGAGTTCATAGGTTCCGGAACCTTCTTCGGAATGAGGGTGTTCCCCGAAGAATACGGCGTGACGATATTTGTACTCGCACCCGGCGCATTCTTTGTACTCGCCGTTCTTGTTGCCATACAGAATTTCATCAAGGACAAGATGGCGGCAAAGGGCAAGGACGTATCCAAGATAGGCTCAGGCTGTGCTTCGGGTTGTGCGGGCTGTGCCCAGGCATCCGCTTGCGGAAAGCCCAAGGCTAAGGCGTACAGGAAGGTGCAGGAAAGAAAAGCCGAAGAAGAGGCTGAAGAATCGGAAGAGTATGACGAGGAAGACGATGAGATCGACGAGATCCTCGAAGATACCAAAGCTCCGGTTAAAGAAAACAAGCCAAAACCTTCGGATAACATTAAGGCAGCGTCCGCAGAGCCTGAAGAAAAGGACGGATCCGCAAATGATGCGGATGAAACGGAAGCAGACGAATCCAAAGCGGATAAATCGGAAGCAGCCGAAAACGAAGCGGACAAAAACAACGCTGACGATAAGAAAACTGAAGATAACGGTGCTGACGAGAAGGAAGCATCTGAGGAATCTTCCGAAAGCTCCGATGAATCCGGTGATGCTCCCGAAGCAGAGGAACCGGAAGACAAAAAAGAACCGGACAAGCCTTCGGGTAAGAACGGTAAAAAGAAAAACAGGAAGAGGAGGAAATAAAAATGAACGGTATAAAAGATATGCTCCTCCTTCTTGTAGGATCCTCCCTGGTCTCAAATGTGGTACTCAGCCAGTTCCTTGGTCTGTGTCCTTTCCTCGGTGTATCCAAAAAGATCAAGACCGCTGCAGGCATGGGAGGTGCCGTAATATTCGTCATTACACTTGCAAGCTTTGTTGCGGGTGCATTATACAAGCTGATCCTGGTGCCGCTTAACCTTACATATCTCCAGACCATAGTTTTCATTCTGGTCATCGCCGCACTCGTTCAGTTTGTCGAGATGTTCCTTAAGAAGATGATCCCTTCGCTGTATCAGGCACTTGGTGTTTATCTTCCTCTGATCACCACCAACTGTGCGGTGCTCGGTGTTGCCGTAAGCAATGTTCAGAAGAACTACGGCATTATGGAGGGAGTCATAAACGGTATCGGAACCGCAGTCGGATTTGCGGTAGCGATCATCATCCTTGCCGGAATCAGGGAAAGAAATGAATACAACGATGTGCCGAAGCCTTTCAGGGGAATGCCCATCGTTCTTCTTACCGCAGGACTTATGGCTATCGCATTCTGGGGTTTTTCGGGACTTCTGTAAAGGGGAATTGTTATGATGACAGTAGTTGCTGCCGCGCTCTGCGTCGCATGTGTGGGAATATTCGTCGGAATCTTTCTCGGCGCAGCCGGAATTATCTTTAAAGTAAAAACGGATGAAAGAGAAGAGAAGGTCCTTGCCGCGCTTCCGGGCAATAACTGCGGAGGATGCGGATATCCCGGATGTTCGGGTCTTGCCGCTGCCATTGTCAAGGGTGAAGCTCCCGTTAACGCATGCCCCGTCGGCGGAAATGATGTGGGCGCCAGGGTTGCCGCGATAATGGGTCAGGAAGCATCCGAGAGTGTCAAGAAGGTTGCTTTTGTTGCCTGCGCAGGTGACTGCGAAAAGGCAAATACCAATTATGATTATTACGGATCAGGCGATTGCAGGATGATGAGTTTCTCACCCGCAGGCGGAGCAAAGGCCTGCAGACAGGGGTGCCTGGGAGGAGGAACCTGCGTCAAGGTATGTCCTTTTGATGCGATACATATCATAAACGGCATTGCCGTTGTCGATAAGGAAAAGTGCAAGGCTTGCGGAAAGTGCATCGAGATCTGTCCGAGAAAGCTTATCAGTCTTGTTCCCTATGATGCAAAATACATCGTCGCATGTTCATCCAATGACAAAGGACCCGATGTGATGAAAGTATGCAGTGCGGGCTGTATAGGGTGCGGACTCTGTGCAAGGAATTGTCCCGCGGGCGCGGTTACTGTCACTGATTTCCTTGCAAGGATCGATCAGGAAAAATGTGTCGGCTGCGGTGCCTGTGCTGAAAAGTGTCCCAAAAAGGTTATCGTATGAGAAATAAGATGAATCTTCCCGATGACAATGAAAGGAACCTGTTTACGCCTCAGATGACTGCGGCTCTGGTTGTCACTGCTTTTGTGACGCTCCTTATCATTGTCATTGTTCTTTTGGTGAACAGAAGTCCTCATCATACCGCCAATGCCGGGCAGGATACAGAGCCCGCTCAGACGGTGAGTCCCGTTATAAAGCCCGAGGAAACTCCCTCCGGTGATGTCATCGCTCCCGGTGATCTTGATTTCTGGGATATGTATCCAGAGGAGAATGAGGATCCGGATGATACGCAGCAGAGCGACCCGGATGAAGAAAAGCCGGTAGAGCCCGATGAGGGAGACGAACCTCCCGAGGCTACGGACGGAAGACATACTCTTGTCATAAACAGGGACGGCAAGGAAGAGTGGATGCTCATTTCCCCCTATCTTCCCAAGAACGATATAGATCCTTCTTCGCTCGTGCTTCAGTCGGATCTGATGTCATATTACATCGACGGAAAAGAGACATCCTATCTCGGAATAAGCGTTGATAAGTACGACGATTATATTGATTTTGTAAAGCTTAAAGATGCGGGTATAGACTTTGTAATGCTCAGGGTAGGTGTCCGCGGATATGAAAGCGGAAGCATTACCTTCGACGATTACTATGCCGACAATATCTCCAGGGCAACGCAGGCCGGACTTGAGGTCGGACTTTATTTCAGATCCCAGGCCATAACACCCGAGGAGGCGGCTGAGGAAGCTGTCGCACTGATCTCTGCGATCGGCGAATATAATGTTAAGTATCCCCTTGCCATCGATGCAGGCTTTGTGCTCAACGATACTTCAAGGATCGAGATGCTTTCCAAGGCCGAGAAGACAAATGTTCTCAGGGCCTTTGCGGATACAGTCAAGGCTTCCGGATATTCCTGTGCACTTCATGCGGATAAGGAATTCCTTTTAAAGGAAATAGATCTTTCCAAGTTTTCTGATATAGACATATGGCTGGATAATCCCGGAGATCTTCCCGATTATCCGTATGCTATGACAATGTGGGAATATACGGACAATGCCACACTGAACGGAGTAAACGGGCTTACCGATATCACGATCTCATTTATCGATTACACGCAGAAGTAGACAGTGGTACGGCATATGCTGTTTAAACACTGATTCATTACGTGATAGGCGGAACCGCCCATGTTTTAAAACAGCGTAAGTTGTCCCCTGCTTTATTTGATGTTGGGATTTATTTCGAGGGAGTTGTAGATCTCCGCATAGACCTTGCCCGAAACTTCATCGATGAAATTTTCGGGATATTGTTTGGAAGATGTTTTTTTGATGATATCGACGGCTTTATTGTAGGCGATGGCTGCTTCGAGAGCCGAATCGTAGGTGCCTATCTTCGTATAACCGGAGGTGTGGATGCGGGCGGTATAGCCTTTTCCGTCCTTTGCGGGAACAACGCCGTGATAAGTGTTGAGGATCTCGAGATTGGATCTTCTGAAATCCAGATTGTCCCCGTTTATGAACCTGCAGTCGCGTTCTTCGACGGAGTAAGCCTTGAGCCCGAAGCGTGCACCTATCGAAAGCTGTGAGCCGTAATCGGCAACGAAGAAATGCCTTCCCCTTTTTGAGATCTTGTGTGATGAGAAATAGAAGAGATCCTCTATATCGAAGGTAAAGACGATATCCTTGGTCAGATGATAGTTGAAATAACCTTTTTTCAGGTATATGGGTGTTCCGAAGTAGATGCCGTTATCCCTGAGATTGATCAGGATCACGGCTTTTTCGTATTTAAGGGCCTTAAAATCTTGAAAATCGTTTAATGAAATGCTAACATCTTCAAGTACTTTTAAAGCGGTCACATAAGCCTTGTGGGCTTTATCCTCCGAAGGATATGAACCGAGGGAGATGTGGCGGCCGTTTTTGGTAACAGAGGCACGGTATAAAGTTTTTCCCGACGGAGTCACATATACATAGACTCCCTTTGAAGAATTACCGTTCATGGAAATATTGTAACACAGGAAGGATCAGATTTATGAAAGAAGTTACATACTCTAGCACAAGAGGTGAAGGCGTTAAGTACACCGCATCGATGGCTGTATTAAAGGGCCTCGCATCGGACGGAGGTCTTTTCGTTCCCGACCATATCCCTTCACTTGATAAATCTCTTTCAGAGCTTTCGGAGATGGATTATCAGAATCTCGCTTACGAGGTTATGAAGCTTTTCCTTACCGATTATACCGAAGAAGAACTCAGGGGATGCATTGCAAACGCATACGATTCCAAGTTTGACACTCCCGAGATCGCACCTCTTTCGGAAAGCTGCGGTTCATATTATCTCGAACTCTGGCACGGTGCCACCATCGCATTCAAGGATATGGCACTCAGCCTTCTTCCTCATCTTATGACCACCGCCGCTAAGAAGAACGGTCTGAAAAAGGAGATCGTAATCCTTACCGCGACCAGCGGAGATACCGGAAAGGCAGCACTTGCAGGATTTGCCGATGTTCCGGGAACAAGGATCGTTGTCTTTTATCCCAAGAGCGGCGTTTCACCCATCCAGGAAAAGCAGATGGTGACACAGCGCGGAGACAACACTCTCGTTGTAGGTATTCACGGGAATTTTGACGATGCCCAGACAGGCGTTAAGAAGATCTTCGGCGATACCGAATTTGCAAAGGAGCTTGATGAGAAGGGATTCGTATTCTCATCCGCAAACTCCATCAATATAGGCCGTCTTGTTCCCCAGGTCTGCTACTATGTTTATGCATATACCAGACTTCTTAAAGAGGGAAGGATAAAGGACGGCGAACGCAACAACGTATGCGTTCCCACCGGTAACTTCGCAAACATCCTTGCCGCATTCTATGCAAAGCTCATGGGTCTTCCCGTAGGAAAACTCATCTGTGCATCGAATACCAACAAGGTTCTGTTCGATTTCTTCGAGTCCGGAACATACGACAGAAACAGGGAATTCCATGTGACCACTTCGCCTTTCAT